>NZ_JBEXLP010000009.1:0-152401 GCF_040610035.1 Streptomyces sp. NPDC004542 | reverse complement strand
CGGGCGACATGACGGAGATCGTCACCGAGGAGGGCAAGCTCTACCTCGCCACGGTCATCGACCTGTTCTCGCGGCGTCTGCTCGGCTACGCGATGAGCGCCCACCACGACGCCGGCCTGGTCGTGGCCGCGCTGAACATGGCAGCGGCCACCCGCGGCGGTGACGTCCGTGGCGTGATCTTCCATTCGGACCGCGGGAGTGAGTACGCCTCCCGGAAGTTCGCCGGCGCCTGCCGCAAACTGGGCGTCACCCAGTCCATGGGCCGGGTCGGCTCGTGCTTCGACAACGCCGTCAGCGAGGCGTTCAACAGCGTCCTCAAGGTCGAGTACGTTCACCGTCACACTTTCCGCACCCGCACCGAGGCGCGGATCAGGATCGCCACCTGGATCACCGACTTCTACAACACCCGCCGACTACACAGCGTGTGCGGGTTCAAGAGCTCGATCGACTACGAGAACGAGTACTGGGCCGGCCTCACCATGGGACTGGCTGCATAGGAAGGACTCCACAGTTCGAGGGGATTGACAGGCATGTCCTGTTTCCGCAGATGAGAGGCGCAGCACTCGGACCGCCACCGCACCAACCCCTCACCGAGCCGATCACGAGGCCCGAAGGCCCAGAAACGACGAAATACCGGCGAGTAACATGACTCGACCGGCAATTCGTGAACGCTTCGGGACGATCTCGTGAACGTCCCTCGTTGTGTCCGAGGGGGGACTTGAACCCCCACGCCCGATAAAGGGCACTAGCACCTCAAGCTAGCGCGTCTGCCATTCCGCCACCCGGACCAGGTGTCCGCCGCCGTACCGGAGGTCTTCCCCGTGGCGACACGGACAACAATACCAAGGTTTCGGAGTGCGTTTCACCTGCGTATCCACCGTGTGGGCGGGACTACCGGAGCCGGTCCGCCCACGGTCAGGAACCTTCACAGCGGGTGACCATCGTTTCACTCCCCGGTGGCCTCCGGCGTCACGGCGGGGGCGTCACGGCGGGGGCGTCACGGCACCTGGTTGTCCGGGAAGTTCCCAGGCAGCCGTTTCCGATCTCGCGGACGAGCGGCAGGGCCAACGGAGGCCTCCGTCAGGGCTTGTCGCACGCGTGGTACGACCGCCGGGTGTGCTCGGTGTGCTCGCGCATCAGCCGGGCGGCGCGCTCCTCGTCGTGGCCGGTGATGGCGGCGACCAGATGCTGGTGCTCCTCCCAGGACTGCTTGCCGCGGGACCGGGCCACCGGCGTGTAGAACCAGCGCACCCGGCGCTCGACCTGCCGGCCCAGCTCGGCGAGGACCGCGTTGCCCGACAGCTCCATGATCTTGGCGTGGAAAGCGGTGTTCAGGGCCACGGCTCCGGCGATGTCGTCAGGGTGGTTGGCGACGGCCGACATTCCCCGGATCAGCAGTTCCTCCAGGGCGTCGATGCCGTCGTCGTCCGCGTGGGCGGCGGCGAGCCGGGCGGCCTCGGCCTCCAGGAGCGTTCGGACCGTCAGGAGCTGGTCGGCCTCCTCCTCGGTCGGCTCGTGCACGAACGCGCCCTGGGCGGGCCGCAGATCGACCCAGCCGTCGATGTTCAGCCGCTGCAGCGCCTCGCGCACCGGCTGCCGTGACACCCCGAGGTGCCCGGCGAGTTCGCTCTCGACGAGGTGCTGGCCGGGCTGCAGCGCGCGGGTGGTGATGAGGTCGAGGAGCGCCTCGTAGACGCGGTCGCGCAGTGGGCCGGGCCGCTCGAGTCTGGGCACTGCTCCCTGCGGCAGTCCGGTCGACAACATCGCGGGTCCCCCTTCTCGGCACGCCGCCCGGCGCGGACGGTGTGCGGTGGGCGCCCGGTATCGGTTGTCCTTCGTCTACGGACTACGGCGCACAACCGTCCGTGGACCGTTGACCGGGCGCATGACTGGTGATCTCAAGGGCACCGTACGACCTGCCCGGCATAGGACAGGTTGCCGCCGAAACCGAACAGCAGGACCGGGTCACCGCCCGAGAGCGCGCCCCGCTCGACCAGTTTGGACAGGGCCATCGGAATGCTGGCGGCGGAGGTGTTGCCCGATTCGGTGACATCGCGCGCGACCACCGCGTTGACAGCGCCGATCTTCTCGGCCAGGGGTTCGACGATGCGCAGGTTGGCCTGGTGCAGGACGACGCCGGCGAGGTCCTCGGGGGTGATCCCGGCGCGTTCGCACGCCCGGCGGGCGAGGGCCGGCAGCCGTGTCGTGGCCCAGCGGTAGACACTCTGACCCTCCTGCGCGAAGCGCGGCGGGGTGCCCTCGATCCGTACCGCGTGGCCCATCTCCGGCACCGAACCCCACAGCACCGGCCCGATCCCGGCATCCTCCGCCGCCCGGGATGCCTCGACGACGACGGCCCCCGCCCCGTCCCCGACGAGGACGCAGGTGCTGCGGTCGGTCCAGTCGGTCACCTCGGACATCTTGTCGGCGCCGATGACCAGGGCACGGGTGGCGGCACCGGCGCGGACCGTGTGATCGGCGGTGGCCAGGGCGTGGGTGAACCCGGCGCACACCACGTTGACGTCTATCGCGGCGGGCTCCGGAATGCCGAGCCGGGCCGCGACCCGGGCCGCGGTGTTCGGGGAGCGGTCGATGGCCGTGGAGGTGGCGACCAGGACCAGGTCGATGTCGGCAGGGGTCACGCCCGCCGCGGCGAGGGCCTTTGCGGCCGCGTGCGCGGCGAGTTCGTCGACCGGCTCGTCGGGGCCGGCGAGGTGCCGGGTGCGGATTCCCACCCGGCTGCGGATCCACTCGTCACTGGTGTCGACCATGTTCGCCAGGTCCTCGTTGGTGAGCACCCTGGCGGGCTGGTGGTGGCCGATGGCGATGATGCGCGAGCCGTTCAACTGGGGTTCCCCTCGTTCGGCGTGAGCAGCGGGATGCACCAGTCTGGGCAGTGACTCACGGGTACGGCGGCAGGTGAAGCGACAGGAATCGGGCGTCCGTGTTGTCGGCTTCCGTCAGACCCTCGGACGCCCGAGCATGCATCCGGTGAACAGCCGGGTCGCCTTCCGCACGAGTTCGCGGACCCCGTACCCGAGCGGCGCTCCGTCTCGACGGCGCCGACGAGGCGGAGCCGGACCGGCTTCGACGCGGATCTCCGTGGAACACGACACGTGCAGGACAATGAGATCGTGAAGGTCACCTCCCCGCACGGCAACCCGGTGACCCGCGCGACCTCCGCAGCAAGGCCGTTTCGGCTACCAGCACGTACAGAACCGGGGCTGATCAGGACATGGGACGAGTCACGGAACGACGCAAGGTGATCCGCATCCGCGACGGGGCGGTGTCCGCCCGGCCGGACACGCTCGTCGCCGAGGAACCCCTGGAGATCAGGCTCAACGGCAAGCCGCTCGCGATCACCATGCGCACGCCGGGTGACGACTTCGCGCTGGCCGCAGGGTTCCTGGTGAGCGAGGGTGTCCTGGCCACCGCATCCGATCTGCTGAACATCGTCTACTGCGCGGGGGCTACGGTCGACGGTTCCAACACCTACAACGTGGTGGACGTGAAGACCGCGCCCGGCATCGCGCTCCCCGACTTCACGCTGGAACGGAACGTGTACACCAGTTCCTCGTGCGGGCTGTGCGGCAAGGCCAGCCTGGAAGCGGTCCGTACGACGGCCCGCTGGCCCATCGCCGACACACCCCCGATACGTGTCGCGCCCGACCTGCTCGCAGCCCTCCCGGACCGGCTGCGGGCGGCCCAGCGGGTGTTCGACCGGACCGGCGGTCTGCACGCGGCGGCCCTGTTCGACGAGGCCGGGGAGCTGCTGGACGTCCGCGAGGACGTCGGCCGGCACAACGCGGTCGACAAGCTGGTCGGCCGCGCGTTGCAGAACGGGGACTTGCCGCTGTCCCGTGCCGTCCTGCTGGTGTCCGGCCGGGCTTCCTTCGAGCTGGCGCAGAAGGCCGTGATGGCGGGCATTCCGGTGCTGGCGGCGGTCTCGGCGCCGTCCTCGCTGGCGGTGGACCTGGCCGCCGAGACCGGGCTGACCCTCGTGGGCTTCCTGCGCGGCCGCTCCATGAACGTGTACGCGGGCGAGGACCGCGTCGCTCTGCGGGCCGGGGCCGCCCAGGACTGACCGGCTCCCCGCCCCGGTCATGGGTTCCGCCGGCCGGTCAGGGTCCCCGCCGCAGCCGCTCGGCGCGCGCCACCGTCCCCAGCCGCGGAAAGTCCAGCGTGACGGTGATCGGGTTCCAGACGGCCCGGATCGCGCGGAGCCGGCCGGAGCTGTACGAGCGGTGGCGGCTCGCACTGTGGCAGCTGTTCACCGAGGGCAGGATCCGGCCCGCCGTGCACGGGGAATCCACGCTGGAGGACGCGGCCCGCGCCCACGGGGTCATCGAGTCGCGGAGCGACCTCGGCAAGTGGTGCTGCGCCCCTGCCCCGTTCGGCCGCCCGGGAAGTGGCCGCACGCTTCTTGTGGGGCGCACCAGCGCCAACTACCGTCAGGGAAGCGCACGTTGGACGTGGGATGTCCAGATGTCCAGAGATCCGGATAACCCGGGTCCAGGCGGATGAAGGGCAGGTCGCACCATGCCGTCAAGTGTTCGCGCACGCCCCAGACGCATCCTGGCCGCCGTTCTCACGGCGGCCCTGGTGCTCCTTGCGTTGTTGCTGCCGGCTCCGGCACAGGCCCGGCCTGCAGTCTCTGTGGCCGGCTTCGAACAACAGGTTCTCTTCAAGGCCTCGAGCGACCCCGGTTACGCCTGTTTCCGCATCCCCGCGATCGTGCGGACCACGGAGGGGACACTGCTGGCGTTCGCCGAAGGACGGGTCCTCAACTGCGGGGACGCCGCCGACATCGACATCGTGGTGAAGCGCTCCACCGACGGCGGCCGCACCTGGAGCCCGCTGCGGGTCGTCACCCGGGGAGCCGGTGACACGCACGGCAACCCGGCTCCCGTCGTGGACCGGGCGACGGGCCGCGTCCTGCTGGCGGAGACCTACAACACGGGCCGTACGGACAGCGCGAGCTGCCAGGTCCCCTGCGACCGCACACCGCATCTCCAGTACAGCGACGACGACGGCCTGACCTGGTCCGCGCCCCGCGATCTGAGCCCGGAGATCCTGCCCGGCGACTGGAACTCCTGGTACGCCACCGGACCGGTGCACGGCATCCAGCTCACCCGGGGCCGGCACGCCGGGCGGCTGGTGTTCGGCGTCAACACGGAGACCTGGAACGGCAGCAGAGTCACCGCCAACCACGCGGCTCTGATCGTCAGCGACGACGACGGCGGCCACTGGAGGGCGGGGGCCACCGACACCTGGCCGATCGCGGCCGACGGCACCTTCCGCCAGAAGCCGTCCGAGCTGACCCTCACCGAGCGCGCCGACGGCTCCGTCCTCGTCAGCGGCCGCGAACAGGACGGCACCGACCTCGGCCACCGCACCCAGACGGTCAGCCGCGACGGCGGCGACAGCTTCGCCGCCCCGTTCCGCGACCTCCCGGACCTCTACGCCCCCCAGGTGCAGGGTTCGACACTGCGCCTGGGCGACCGCATCCTGCTGGCCTGCCCGGGCGACCCGGACCGCCGCCGGACGATGATGATCCGCTCCTCCTACGACGGTGGACGCACCTGGGACAGCGTGGACCGCGGCACGGTCGTCACCGGGGACTGGTCCGGCTACTCCGACCTGGTCCGCGTCGGCCACGACACGGTGGGCCTGATGTACGAGGGCGGTGCGGTCGACGCCCGCGACGAGATCCGGTTCGCCCGCTTCACCGAGGACTGGCTCAACCCGCGCCGCGGCACCGACCCCACCACCGCCGACCGCGCTCCGCACGCCCCGCGCGCGGCCGTGCTGGGCGGCGCGGAGGAGACGGACGGCGTGTCGGGCGGTGCGCTGGTGTTCGACGGCGTCGATGACGCCGTACGACTGCCGTACCGGGCCCGACTGCCACTGGGCACCAAGGACTTCACGGCCTCGCTGTGGTTCCGCTACACCGCCGCGACCGGCGAGCAGCCGCTGCTCTGGATGGGTGGTATCGGCACCACCCAGCCCCAGGTGTGGTTGCGCGGCGAGCCGGACAGCGACCGCGTGCGCGGGCTGATCACCGTGCGGGACGGCGCGACCGCGGTGCGGACGGCGAGCGTGAGTATCGCCGACGCCCACAACGACGGCCTGTGGCACCACCTGGCGCTGCGGCGCGGCGGCGGCCGACTGACCATCTTCGTGGACGGTATGCAATCGTCCGTCGCCGATGTGCCGGGTTCGGTCAGCCGCAACTCCCCGTTCGGCGTCCACATCGGCCAGCGCATGGACAGCCGGGCCTTCTTCACGGGCTCCATCGACGACGTCCACGTCTGGGACCGGGCGCTGAGCGACGACGAACTGACCGGTCCTCGGGGGCCGGAGTCCACCGCGGACACCGTGCTGTGGCTGCCCCTGGACCACATCGGCAAAGGCCGCTGAACAGCCGGGAGCCCGGCAGCTCTCCACGACGTCAGCGGTTACGAGCGGTTGCGCGGCCCGCTGCCGGCGGCGGTCCGTGACGCCGCGGCCGGCGCCGTCGGCGTCGCGGGCGTCCGCGGATCGTGCGCCCGGCGCCGGGCGATGACCGCGCACACCATGAGCTGCATCTGGTGGAAGAGCATCAGCGGCAGGACCGCCAGCGAGGCGTGCGCGCCGAACAGCACGCTCGCCATCGGCAGTCCGGAGGCCAGGGACTTCTTCGACCCGGCGAACTGGATGGCGATCCGGTCCTCGCGGCCGAAGCGCAGCGCACGGGCGCCGTACCAGGTCAGGGCGAGCATCACGGCGAGCAGTGCGGCCTCGACGGCCAGCAGCCCGGCCAGCCGGACGACGCTCACCTGGTGCCAGATGCCCCGCACCATGCCCTCACTGAACGCGGTGTAGACGACCAGCAGAATGGAGCCGCGGTCGACCAGCCCGAGGACCTTCCTGTGCCGGGCGAGGAAGTCCCCCACCCAGGGCCGCAGCGCCTGCCCGGCGAGGAACGGCACGAGCAGCTGCAGCACGATCTTCAGCAGCGAGTCGGCTGAGAAGCCACCGCCGGCACTGCCGAGCAGGCCGGCCGCCAGCAACGGGGTGAGCACGATCCCGACGAGCGAGGAGAAGGAACCCGCGCAGATCGCCGCGGGCACGTTGCCGCGGGCTATCGAGGTGAACGCGATCGACGACTGGATCGTCGACGGAACGAGCGTGAGGAAGAGCAGGCCCTGGTACAGCGGCTGGGTCAACAGCACCGGCACCAGCCCCCGCGCTGCCAGACCGAGCAGCGGGAAGACGACGAAAGTGCAGGCCAGGACGGTGACGTGCAGCCGCCAGTGCCTCAGTCCGTCCAGTGCCTCACGGGTGGACAACCGGACACCGTAGAGGAAGAAGAGGAAGGCGATCGCGGCCGTCGAAGCGCCCGAGGCGACATCCGCGGCCGTGCCCCGGGCCGGCAGCAGCGCGGCCAGGCCGACCGTACCGAGCAGCAGCAGGATGTACGGGTCGATCGGCATCCGGCTCGGGCGGTGCGGGCGTTTCACAGTGCTCCATCCATGTTCGTACGGCTGCGCTTGACGGGTGCCCCGAAGCCGGTCCCGGAGCCGGAGCACCCCTCCATCGTGCTCCCCCGCCCGCCGATCGGGAATCCCGCACACCACTCTGACTGTCATCACGTGCGGCGATATACGCTCGGAATGTGTACGAACCCGCCCAGCTGCGCACCTTCCTCGCGGTGGCCCAGACGCTCAGCTTCACGCGGGCCGCCCGGCGGCTGGGGCTGCGCCAGTCCACCGTCAGCCAGCACGTACGCCGGCTCGAGGACTCCGTCGGACGCCAGCTGTTCCTGCGCGACACGCATTCCGTGGAGCTGACCGAGGACGGCGAGGCCATGCTCGGCTTCGCCCGCCGGATCCTGGCCGTGCACGAGCAGGCGGCCTCGTTCTTCACCGGCACCCGGGTACGCGGCCGGCTGCGGTTCGGCGCGTCGGAGGACTTCGTCCTGACCCGGCTGCCGGAGATCCTCGAGGGCTTCCGGTACGACCACCCCGAGGTCGATCTCGAGCTGACGGTGGAACTGTCGGGCACGCTGCACGAACAGCTGGCTGCCGGAAAACTTGACCTCGTGCTGGCCAAGCGCCGCCCGCAGGACCCGCACGGCGAACCGGTCTGGCACGACGACCTGATCTGGATCGGCGCCGAGCGGCTCCGCCTGGATCCGGACCGGCCGGTGCCGCTGATCGTGTATCCGCCGCCGGGGATCACCCGGGCGCTGGCACTGGAGGCCCTGGAACGACAGGGGCGGCCGTGGCGGATCGTCTGCACCAGCGGCAGTCTCAACGGGCTCGTCGCCGCGGCGCGGGCCGGCCTCGGCGTGATGGCGCACTCCCGGGGTCTGGTCCCGCCCGGACTGTTCCGGGTGCCCGAGCGAGCGGGACTCCCTGAGCTCGGCAAGGTCGACTTCGTCGTGGTGCACGGACGTGTCCACGCGTCGGCACGGGACGCGGCGGACGCGCTGGCCGCGGCGATCCTGGCGGGCGGGGAGCGGCTGCACCGGCGCAGCGGCTGACCGCATACCGTCATGGGCGCGGGCCATGGGCCGCGAGTGGCGCAGAATGGTCGTCCGGATCCCGATGTCCGTATGCCGCCGACGCCGTAATCGCGGCGTACAGATTCGGTGGAGATTACGGCACCGAAACGTACTGAACCGTAAGGATTCTGTCCGCCCCTTCCCCATGTGCGGGGATTTTCCGGTCGTCGGCCTACGCAAACGTGAGCTTTGCTCGGTTTCCGACCCCCTCCCGCCGGGTGTGCCGGTGGGGTAGCTTTCACGGCGCTGGGCGAGCGTCACGAGGAGCCGGGAGCGGGTTTGCGCGAGTTCACCAACCCTCCGCTGGCGTCGGCGCCACCGGTGGGAGGTCTGGCCGACGTCGTCTACGAGCATGCCCTCGCAGACCCGTTGCACGTCGCGCTCGGCCGCAAGGACGAACTCGGACGGTGGCGCGACGTGACCGCCGCCGAGTTGCGCGACGAGGTCCTCGCCCTGGCCAAGGGGCTCCTGGCGCGTGGCGTCCGGTTCGGCGACCGGGTCGCGATCGTCTCCCGTACCCGCTACGAGTGGACCCTCTTCGACTTCGCGCTGTGGACGATCGGCGCCCAGGTGGTGCCGGTCTACCCCACCTCCTCGGCCGAGCAGTGTTTCTGGATGCTGTACGACGCCGAGGTGTCCGCGGCGGTGGTGGAGCACGAGGACCACGCGATGACGATCGCCACCGTCATCGACCGGCTGCCGCACCTGCGCCAGCTGTGGCAGCTGGACGCGGGCGCGCTGCAGGAGCTGTACGACGCGGGCGCCCACATCGACGACGAGACGGTGCACCGGCACCGGCAGGCGGTCGCCCCCGACTCGATCGCGACCATCATCTACACCTCCGGCACCACCGGCCGGCCCAAGGGCTGCGTCATCTCGCACGGCAATTTCATGTTCGAGGCGGACACCGTCCTCCAGCACATGGACCCGGTGTTCCACTCGAAGAAGGGCGACGAGGCGGCGACCCTGCTGTTCCTTCCCCTGGCGCACGTCTTCGGGCGGATGGTCGAGGTGGCCGCGATACGCGGCAAGATCCGCTTGGGGCACCAGCCGCAGCTTCACGCCGCCGCCCTGCTGCCCGACCTTCAGGCGTTCAAGCCGACGTTCATCCTCGCGGTGCCGTACATCTTCGAGAAGGTCTTCAACTCCGCCCGCCGCAAGGCGGAGAAGGAGGGCAAGTCCGGCCCGTTCGAGAAGGCCGTCGAGATCGCGGTGAAGTACGCGGACGCGCTCGAGGCGAAGGCCTGGGGCACCGGGCCGGGACCCTCGGCGGGGCTGCGCATGCAGCACCAGCTGTACGACAAGCTCGTCTACGCCAAGGTCCGCGCGGCCATGGGCGGTCGTCTGCGGAATGCGATATCCGGCGGCTCGGCGATGGACCGCAGGCTGGGGCTGTTCTTCGCGGGCGCCGGAGTGCAGATCTACGAGGGGTACGGCCTGACGGAGTCGACCGCCGCCGCCACGGTGAACCCGCCCGAGCGCACCCGCTACGGCACGGTCGGCCAGGCCATCCCGGGGGTCACCGTGCACATCGCCGACGACGGCGAGATCTGGCTGCACGGCGCCAACGTCTTCCAGGGCTACCTCAACAACCAGAAGGCCACCGACGAGACCCTGCACGACGGCTGGCTGGCCACCGGCGACCTGGGCGCCCTGGACGAGGACGGCTACCTGACCATCACCGGCCGCAAGAAGGAGATCCTGGTCACCTCCGGCGGCAAGAGCGTGTCGCCCGGCGTGCTGGAGGAGCGGGTCCGCGACCACCCGCTGGTCAACCAGTGCATCGTGGTCGGCAACGACCGGCCGTACATCGCGGCCCTCGTCACCCTCGACCAGGAGGCCGTCGAGCACTGGCTGCAGATGCGCGGCAAGCCGAAGATGCCGCCCGCCGAACTGGTGCGGGACGCCGACCTGGAGACGGAGGTGCGGCGGGCGGTGATCGCCGCCAACACCCTCGTCTCGCAGGCCGAGTCGATCCGTACCTTCCGCATCCTCGCCCAGCCCTTCACCGAGGAGCACGGGCTGCTGACCCCTTCCCTGAAACTCAAGCGGAAGGCGATCGAGAACGCGTACGCCACTGAGGTGGAGGCGCTCTACCAGGCCTGATGGCCGGTCCCGCCGACGTCACGGCACATGGCGCGCCCATGCTCCGGGAGGGGTGGGGAAGGGCTCGGAACGACGAGACCGGATGCGTTTCGGCCATTCTCGGCGCACCGTGGTGAATCGTCGGTCACTTCCGGCGGATTCGGTGGCGAGGAATGCATCGCGGCCCGTGATCGTTGACGATGGGGTAGTCACCTGTCGACAACCGAAGGATCAAGAGCTCGTGAGCAGCAAGGTCCCCCCGATCATCCTCAACAACGGCGTCGAGATGCCCCAGCTGGGCTTCGGCGTCTGGCAGGTGCCGGACGACGAGGCCGAGCAGGCCGTCGCCACGGCGCTCGAGGCCGGGTACCGCAGCATCGACACAGCGGCGATCTACGGCAACGAAGAGGGCACCGGCAAGGCCATCGCCGCCTCCGGCCTGCCCCGCGAGGACGTCTTCGTCACCACCAAGCTCTGGAACAGCGACCAGGGGTACGACTCCACCCTCCGCGCGTTCGACACCTCCCTGGCCAAGCTCGGCCTGGAGTACGTCGACCTGTACCTGATCCACTGGCCGCTGCCCGCCCGCGGCCGTTACGTGGACACGTACAAGGCGTTCGAGAAGCTGCTCGCCGACGGGCGGGTCCGCGCCATCGGCGTCTCCAACTTCCTGCCGGAGCACCTCGAGCACCTGCTCGCCGAGACCTCGGTCATGCCGGCCGTCAACCAGATCGAGCTCCACCCGCACCTGCAGCAGCACGCGGCCCGTGAGTACCACGCCGAGCACGGCATCGCCGTCGAGGCCTGGTCGCCGCTGGGTTCGGGCAAGGGCCTGCTGGAGGTCCCGGCGGTCGTGGCCATCGCCCAGAAGCACCATCGCACCCCGGCCCAGATCGTGCTGCGCTGGCACCTCCAGCTCGGCAACATCGTGATCCCCAAGTCCGTGACGCCGTCCCGGATCAGGGAGAACATCGACGTGTTCGACTTCAGCCTGGACACCGAGGACCTCGCGGCGATCAGCGCGCTGAACGAGGACCGGCGCCTGGGCCCGGACCCGGCCACCTTCGACATGGGCTGACCCCCTGCCCCGACCCGCATGACCGTCCGCCCCGCCGCACGGCGGGGCGGACGCGCGCTCGGCCGACTTCACCCGCAGAAGGTTGACGGGGACATGCAACCGGGTCCACCTTGTACGGCACCCGAGTAAGGAAACTTTCCTAACAGAAGGGCCCCCCACAGTGCGCCTTCGATCACTGCCCCTCGCCGCAGCCTCCGCAACCGCCCTGCTGGCCGCCGGAGCGCTCCCGGCCGGCGCCTCCGGCCGGCCCGCCGCACCCGCATCGGCCCAGGAGGGCTCGGTCAGCGCGGCCGACCTGCTCGCCAAGGTGAAGTCCTGTTCGCAGATCTCCAACGGCACGTACAAGACCGACGACGAGACGTCGGCCACGATCCCCGTGTGCGGGAAGAACGGCGCGGTGTTCTGGAAGGCCGACATGGACATCGACTGCGACGGCCAGCGCACCACCAACTGCAACGAGGACCGCGACCCCTGGTACCAGGACGACACCGCCTTCCACCAGTCCGACGGCAAGCCGCTCAAGGCCGAGACACTGCCGTACGTCGTCGTCCCCAGTTCCAGCGGCATCTGGGACTACTCCAGCGCCGGCATCAAGGGCGGCGGGGTGGTCGCTGTCCTCTACGGCGACAAGGTCGAGTACGCGGTCGTCGGCGACACCGGCCCCACGAAGATCATCGGCGAGGCCTCGTACGCCACCGCCGAGGCCCTCGGTATCGACCCGGACCCGGAGACCGGCGGCACCGACTCCGGCGTGACGTACATCCTGTTCAAGAACTCGAAGGTCTCCCCCATAGAGAGCCACAGCGCGGCGGTGTCCCTCGGGGACCAGCTGGCGAAACAGTTCCTCGCCGACAACTGAACCGGGAGGGAGAAGGGGCCCGGCGGCGCGGCCCCGGCGCTACGCCGGGCCGCGCGGTGAGGTAACGCCGACGACGCCCCGACCCGTATCCGCGTCGGCTCGCGCCTGGACGTACCGCCGCTGCCGGCACCGTACGGCGAGGACGGGATGCCGGGCCTCGAGACCGCTCCGCTGCTCGTGGAGGTGACGGCGCACCGGCCGCTCGCGTACACCACGGGGCGTCCCGGCGACGAGTACCTGGGTCACCCGTTCCTGGTGCGTGCCGCCCAGCCGCACCACGGGTCGCGCCCCCGCCTCATGGCGGCGGTCGCCGCCGCATCCGGCCGTGCCGTACGGACTCGACCGGCCGGACGGGAACTGCTCGGCGGTGGAGCCGGCGATCCGCCGGGGTCCGGCCCGTACGGCCTGACCCCGGCGGATCTCCGTTGGTTCTGTTGGTTCTGTTGGTTCTGTTGGTTCTACGAGCGGTTCACCCGGTCACGACAGCGGCGGGTAGGCGTTCTGCATCAGCTGCTGGAACTGGGCGGAGAACCAGTGCCCGGCGAGCGGTGCGTTCGGCAGGGCGCCCGACATGTTGTTGCCGTTGCGGACGTTGCCCGTGTACGTCGGGTCGCACATGCGGTCGAAGCCCTTGCCCTCGTCGTTGGCGATGGCGGTGCTGGAGCCGTCGGACTCGCCCGGGGGCTTCATCCACACGTAGGCGTCGATGCCGGACGCGGGGCTGGCCTGCGGGCGTTCACCGAGGCCGGCACCGGCCTGGTTGCACCAGTTGCCGGCGTGGATGCGGCGGTCGTAGCGGCCGCCGTCGACGTAGGCGTCCACGCTGGTCGTCGGGCCGGGTGCGGTCGGGCGGGCGCTACCGCCCCAGCCGTTGCGGGAGGTGTCGATGAGCATGCCGATGCCGGAGTTGAAACCGACGGAGACCAACTGGTTGCGGAAGGCCTGGGCGTAGGACAGCTCGTCGACGTAGCGGTTCCAGTCGATCCACTTGGACTGGCGTACGGAGGTGCCGTTCACCGTGTCGTTGACGGTGAAGTTGTTCTCCTTCAGGGCGCTGTAGTTGGCGGTGTTGGTGATGAACCCGGTGACGTCGTTGACCGTCGCGCCCTCGCTCGTCGCCGCCTGCTTGAACAGTGTCGCGGCGGGACCGAAGTTGGTGTCCCAGCCCAGCCAGCCGTGGTGGCCGGCGTCGAGGTAGTTGTAGACGTTCGGGATGGCGCCGAGCTTGTGCAGCGCGTAGCCGACGCCCTTCACGTAGTTGCCGTTGGCGAGCATGGTGTTGCAGTTCGCGGTGGCGGTGGCGCTGCTGCCGGTGTTGGTGACGAGGTTGGGCAGCGAGTCGATCTCGATCGTGGTGACGATCCTGAGCGACGCGTACTTGGAGTCGGCGAGGATCGCGGCGATCGGGTCGATGAACTGCGTCTTGTACTTGTCGATCTCGGTCGGGCCGAGCTCGCCGTTGGAGGCGAGGGCGGCGCAGTCGCGTCCGGGCAGGTCGTAGATGACGAGCTGGACGACCTCTTGGCTGCTGCCCTTCTGGGCGAGGGCGGCGTCGAGGTGGGCGCGCAGGCCCATGCCGCCGTTGACGCCGTTGATGGCGGCGATGCGGTCCAGCCAGACGCCGGTCGGCTGGCTGGAGACGCGGCTGCCGCCCGGTTCGGCGGCGGCCTTGGCCGACCACTCCGGGTTCACGTACACCTTGGCGCCGGCGTACGGGTTGTCGACGCGGGCGGCGGTGCCGCCACCGCTGTTGCCCCCGCCGCCGTTGTCGCCGCCCCCGCTGCTGCCGTCGTCGACGTTGCAGGTGACGCCGTCGAGGGTGAAGGTGGCCGGGACCGCGTTGGTACCGCTGTAGGAGGCCTGGAAGCCGAAGCTGGCCGAACCGCCGGTCGCCAGGGTGCCGTTGTAGGACTCATTGGTGACGGAGACGCTGGAGCCGCTCTGGGTGATCTTCGCGTTCCAGCCGCTGCTGATCTTCTGGTTGCCGGCGTAGGACCATTTCAGGTTCCAGCTGGACTTGGCCGTGCCGTTGTTGGTGACCGTCACGGCGCCGGTGAAGCCGGTGTCCCACTGGTTCTGCACCGTGTAGTCGACGGTGCAGGGGATGGCCGCCGCGGCGGCGTTGGCGGGAACGGTGGAGAGCGCCGTCCCGGTTGCTCCGGCGACGAGCGCCAGGGCGGCGAATACCGCTGTTCTGGTACGACTCATGAGTGCGGGTTTCCTTCTGGTAGGGGCATTGTGCGGGTGTGTCGGTACGGGAGTGGTCACGGGTTGACGGCACGCAGGTGGTCACGCAGACCGATGCCGTAGGCGGTGGGCGTGCCGTCGTAGCTGGAGATCAGGGAGGGACCGGAGGAGCAGTCCCAGGCGTTCCAGGTCCAGCCGAGGTAGGACAGGTTCCGGTCGTCGAACCACTTCATGACCTGGTCGACGAACCCGTGCGAGCACGTGTTCTCCCCGATCTCCCCGGCCACCAGCGGCACCTGGGCCGCCACCGGGGCGAGGGTGGAGTTCCAGCAGCTCTCGCTCGCGCAGGTGTTGAAGTTGTAGACGTGGTAGGCGGCGACGAGATTGCCGGTGGGGTCGGTGGGCTTGTACGTCAGCCACTGGCTGAGGTCGTTGGAGTACGCCGGTCCGCCCGCCATGACGACGTTCCTGGCGCCCGTGGCGCGGACCGCGTCGACGAGGTCCTGCATACCGGCGACCTGGTATCCGATGCCGGGGCAGGTTCCGCCGTCCTTCCAGCACTGCCAGGCCTGGGTGGTGGTGGAGGTCGCCCGGTCCGGGTACGGCTCGTTGAACAGGTCGAACACCACGGACTGGTCACTCTTGAAGGTGCCGGCCACCGAGGACCAGAACGACGGGGTGTACTGCATGTCGGGCATCGGCTTCTGGCAGGTGGCGTGCACGTCCGAGCAGCCCGCCGAGTTGCCGGTGTACTGGCCGTAGGTCCAGTGCAGTTCGACGATCGGGGTCATGCCGTGGGCCTCGACACGGGCCACGAGGTCCTTGACGGCGTTGATGTAGTTGGTGCCCGCGTACGCGGTGTCGACGTTGGACAGTCCCAGCCAGCACTCCTCGTTGAGCGGGATGCGGACCGCGTTCGCCTTCCAGTCCGCGATGGCCTTGATCGCGGCGTCGTCGACGGGGCCGTCCCAGATGCCCCTGCCCTGGACGCACATGAACTCGCCGCCGGAGCGGTTCACGCCGAGCAGCCGGCGCGTTGTGCCGTCGGCGTCGACGAGCTTGTTCCCCAAGACACGCAGGGCGGGTGCCGTGCCGGTCGCCGGGGGCGGATCGGTCGGGGTGGGCGTCGGCTCCGTGTCGACGTTGCAGGTCGTGCCGTTGAGCTTGAACGTCGTCGGTACGCCGTTGCTCCCCGACCAGGAACCGATGAATCCGGCGCTGACACCGGCACCGCTGCCGAGCGAGCCGTTCCAGCTCTCGTTGGCCGCGGTCACGGTGGTGCCGGACTGGGACCATTGGGCGCCCCAGCCCTGGGTGAGCTTCTGGCCGCCCGGGAAGTCGAAGGTGAGGCTCCAACTGCTCAACGCGGCGCTGTTGTTGGTGATCTGCACGGAGCCCTGGAAGCCGGTGTCCCACTGGCTGGTGACGGAGTACTCCACCGTGCACGCGGGTGTGGCTCCCTGCGCCGTGACCACCGGCACGGTCACGCTCCCGACGAGCGCGACCGCACCGGCGGCGGCTAAAAGTACTGAACGCGGGGGGTGTCGCATGAGCGAGTCCTTGCAGTTCGGGCGCGCCGTGACAGACGCGTCGACTGAATGGAACCGCTCCCACTGGTGCGAAGGAAGGTAGCGCCAAGTGCGGGCGATGGACAGAGGAGGCGCTTGACTTTTCCTGAACCGGGGCTGTCGAACATTTTCGACTCTTCAAGTGTCTTGACCGCATCCACCCCCATCTCCACTATGGGAGCGCTCCCACTGGTTCAAGCCTTGACTTCTCCGAGCCGCAAGGAGGAACCAGCACATGGATCCCGGACGGAGGCGCAGAGCCGCGCGCCGGTTGTGGACGGCCGTCGTGGCGGCGCTCGCCCTTCCCCTGTCGATGCTCGCCGTGGGAACGGCGCCCGCGCACGCGGCGGCACTTCAGTGCAGCGTCGACTACAAGACCAACGACTGGGGCTCCGGCTTCACCGCCGACCTCACCCTCACCAACCGCGGCACGGACGCCATCAACGGCTGGACGCTGGCGTACGCCTACAGCGGCAACCAGAAGCTGAGCAACGGCTGGAACGGCACCTGGTCCCAGTCCGGCCAGACGGTCACCGTGAAGAACGCCTCGTTCAACGGGACGATCGCCGCCGGCGCCGCCGTGAGCACGGGTGCGCAGTTCACCTACAGCGGCACCAACACCGCTCCCACCTCCTTCACGGTCAACGGCACCACCTGCGCCGGTGCGCACCAGCCGCCCGTCACCGTGCTGACCAGCCCCGCCGCGGGCGCGGTCTACAGCCAGGGTGACGCGGTGCCGCTGGCGGCGACCGCGGCGGCCGCCGACAACGCGACGATCAGCAAGGTGGAGTTCTACGACGACACCACGCTGCTGGGCACGGACACCAGTGCGCCGTTCTCGCTCTCGGTCTCCAGCTTGACCGTGGGCAGTCATTCTCTGGTGGCGAAGGCGTACGACAGCCTGGGCGCCTCCGCCGAGTCCACACCGGTCGGCATCACGGTCGCCTCGGGCCCCGCCGTGGTGGCTTCGCCCACCCAGCTGGGCGTCCAGCAGGGCAAGACGGGTACGTTCTCGGTGAAGCTGTCGACCCAGCCGAGCGCCAACGTCACGGTGAGCGTGGCCCGTACGGACGGCAACTCCGGCCTCAGCGTGACCGGCGGATCGTCCCTGACCTTCACGCCGTCCAACTGGAACACCGCGCAGACGGTGACCGTCACCGCCGACTCCTCGGGCACGGGCGCGGCCACCTTCACCGCCTCGGCGACCGGCCACAGCAAGGCGACGGTCACCGTGACGGAACTGGCGGCGTCGAAGGCGTACGACGCCCGCTTCCTGGATCTCTACGGGAAGATCACCAACCCGGCGAACGGCTACTTCTCCCCCGAGGGCATTCCGTACCACTCGGTCGAGACGCTGATCGTCGAGGCCCCGGACCAGGGGCACGAGACCACGTCGGAGGCCTACAGCTACCTTCTGTGGCTGCAGGCGATGTACGGCAAGGTCACCGGCGACTGGTCCAAGTTCAACGGCGCCTGGGATCTGATGGAGAAGTACATGATCCCGACCCACGCCGACCAGCCGACCAACTCCTTCTACAACGCCTCGAAGCCGGCCACGTACGCGCCCGAACTGGACACGCCGAACGAGTATCCGGCGAAGCTGGACACGTCGGTGCCGGTCGGATCGGATCCGATCGCCGGTGAACTGAAGTCCGCGTACGGTACGGACGACGTCTACGGTATGCACTGGATACAGGACGTCGACAACGTCTACGGCTACGGCAACGAGCCCGGCAAGTGCGAGGCCGGCCCGACGGCCACCGGACCGTCGTACATCAACACCTTCCAGCGCGGCCCGCAGGAGTCCGTCTGGGAGACGGTCCCGCAGCCGACCTGTGACGCCTTCAAGTACGGCGGCACGAACGGCTACCTGGACCTGTTCACCGGCGACTCCTCCTACGCCAAGCAGTGGAAGTTCACGGACGCCCCGGACGCCGACGCGCGCGCGGTGCAGGCCGCGTACTGGGCGGATGTCTGGGCGAAGGCGCAGGGCAAGGGCAGCGATGTGTCGGCCACCGTCACCAAGGCGGCGAAGATGGGCGACTACCTGCGGTATGCGATGTACGACAAGTACTTCAAGAAGATCGGCAACTGTGTCGGGGCCTCCTCCTGCCCGGCCGGCACCGGCAAGGACGCCTCGGACTACCTGCTGTCCTGGTACTACGCGTGGGGCGGCGCGACGGACACCAGCGCGGGCTGGGCCTGGCGCATCGGGTCCAGTCATGTGCACGGCGGCTACCAGAACCCGCTCGCCGCGTACGCGCTCAGCTCCTACGCGGACCTGAAGCCGAAGTCGGCGACGGGTGCGACGGACTGGAGCAAGTCGTTGCAGCGGCAGCTGGAGTTCTACCAGTGGCTGCAGTCCTCCGAGGGCGCCATCGCGGGCGGTGCCACCAACAGCTGGCAGGGCCGGTACGCGACTCCGCCGGCGGGCACGTCGACCTTCTACGGCATGTACTACGACTGGGAGCCCGTCTACCACGACCCGCCGTCCAACCAGTGGTTCGGCTTCCAGGCGTGGTCGATGGAGCGGGTCGCCGAGTACTACCAGCAGACGGGGAACACCACCGCCAAGGCGATCCTCGACAAGTGGGTCAAGTGGGCGCTGTCCAAGACCACGATCAACCCGAACGGCACCTATCTGGTCCCGTCGACGCTCCAGTGGTCGGGCCAGCCCGACACCTGGAACGCCTCCTCCCCCGGCTCCAACAGCGGGCTGCACGTCACCGTCGCCGACTACACCAACGACGTCGGCGTGGCGGCCGCGTACGCCAAGACACTGACGTACTACGCGGCCAAGTCCGGTGACGCCACGGCGAAGTCGACGGCGAAGGCCCTGCTGGACGGCATGTGGAACAACTACCAGGACAGCCTGGGCATCGCCGTGCCGGAGACCCGCGCCGACTACAACCGCTTCGGCGACAGCGTGTCCGTGCCGAGCGGCTGGAGCGGCAAGATGCCGAACGGTGACGCGATCAACTCGTCCTCGACCTTCATCTCGCTGCGGTCCTTCTACAAGAACGACCCGGCGTGGTCGAAGATCTCGAGCTACCTGGCGGGCGGTGCCGCACCCGTCTTCACGTACCACCGTTTCTGGGCCCAGGCGGACATCGCCATGGCCATGGGTTCGTACGCGGAGCTCCTCGAATAGTCCCCGCTACCGCTCCGTGTACGCCGGACCGGGCGGTCCCCACCCGCACGGGGGGCCGCCCGGTCGTCATGCCCTCCTCCCCGAAGGAAGGATCCCCACCGTGCGAAGAACCCGCATCCTCACGGCCGTTCTGGCGCTGGCCGCCGGCCTGCTGGCGGGCAGCCCGTCGGCGCTGGCCGCGAGCACGCCCGAGGTGACGCTCGCCGCCGACACCTACACCTGGAAGAACGCCCGGATCGACGGCGGCGGATTCGTCCCGGGCATCGTGTTCAACCGCTCCGAGAAGAACCTGATCTACGCCCGTACGGACATCGGCGGCGCCTACCGCTGGCAGGAGTCGACGAAGACCTGGACTCCGCTGCTGGACTCCGTCGGCTGGAACGACTGGGGACACACGGGCGTCGTCAGTCTCGCCTCCGACTCGGTGGACCCGGACAGGGTGTACGCGGCCGTGGGTACGTACACCAACAGCTGGGATCCCGGCAACGGCGCGGTGCTGCGCTCGAGCGACCGGGGCGCGAGCTGGCAGAAGGCCGACCTGCCGTTCAAGCTCGGCGGCAACATGCCCGGCCGGGGCATGGGCGAGCGGCTGGCGATCGACCCCCACAAGGACAGCGTCCTGTACCTGGGCGCGCCCAGCGGCAAGGGGCTGTGGCGGTCGACGGACTCCGGGGCGACCTGGTCGCAGGTGACGGCGTTCCCCAATCCGGGCAACTACCAGCAGGATCCCAGCGACACGAGCGGTTACGCGAGCGACAACCAGGGGATCGTCTGGGTCACCTTCGACGAGTCCACAGGGACGGCCGGGACCGCGACGAAGACCGTCTACGTCGGGGTGGCGGACAAGGACAACGCGGTGTACCGGTCGACGGACGCCGGGGCGACCTGGTCGCGGCTGGCGGGGCAGCCGACCGGGTATCTGGCGCACAAGGGTGTACTGGATGCGAAGAACGGCTACCTGTACATCGCATACAGCGACAAGGGCGGCCCGTACGACGGCGGCAAGGGCCGGCTGTGGCGGTATGCGACGGCGACCGGCACCTGGACCGACATCAGTCCGGTCGCCGAGGCCGAAACCTACTACGGCTTCAGCGGACTGACGGTCGACCGGGAGCATCCGGGCACCGTCATGGCGACCGCATACAGTTCCTGGTGGCCGGAAACCCAGATCTTCCGCTCCACGGACAGCGGCGGCACCTGGACGAAGGCCTGGGACTACACGTCGTACCCCGACCGCTCGAACCGCTACACCATGGACGTGTCGTCGTCCCCGTGGCTGACCTTCGGCGCGAACCCGTCGCCGCCCGAACAGTCCCCGAAGCTGGGCTGGATGACGGAGTCCCTGGAGATCGATCCCTTCGACTCCGCGCGGATGATGTACGGAACGGGTGCGACGCTGTACGGGACGGACAACCTGACGAATTGGGACAGCGGCGGCCGGTTCACCGTCAGGCCGATGGTGCAGGGCCTGGAGGAGACGGCCGTCAACGACCTCGCCTCTCCCCCGTCCGGCGGCGCCCAGCTCTTCAGCGCGCTGGGTGACATCGGCGGCTTCCGGCACACCGACCTGACGAAGGTGCCGTCGATGATCTTCACCTCGCCCACCTTCACCACGACCACCAGCCTGGACTTCGCGCAGACCGATCCGAACACCGTGGTGCGCGTCGGCAACCTGGACTCCGGTCCGCACGTGGCCTTCTCCACCGACAACGGCGCCAACTGGTTCGCGGGCACGGACCCTTCGGGTGTCAGCGGCGGCGGTACGGTGGCGGCGAGCGCCGACGGCAGCCGGTTCGTGTGGAGCCCGGAGGGTACGGGCGTGCAGTACACGACGGGCTTCGGTTCGTCCTGGTCGGCGTCGAGCGGGATTCCGTCCGGGGCGGTCGTCGAGTCCGACCGGGTGGATCCGAAGGTGTTCTACGGCTTCAAGGCCGGCACGTTCTATGTGAGTTCGGACGGCGGTGCGACCTTCACCGCTTCGTCGGCGACCGGACTGCCCAGCGGCGACAGCGTGCGCTTCAAGGCGTTGCCCGGCGTCAAGGGGGACGTGTGGCTGGCGGGCGGCGCGAGCGCCGGCGCGTACGGGTTGTGGCACTCCACGGACGGCGGCGCGAGCTTCACCAAGCTCCCGGGCGTCGAGGAGGCCGACACGATCGGCTTCGGCAAGGCGGCGACGGGAGCCTCGTACCAGACGCTGTACACCAGCGCGAAGATCGGCGGGGTGCGGGGCATCTTCCGGTCGACCGACAAGGGGGCGAGCTGGACCCGCATCAACGACGACGCCCACCAGTGGGGCTGGACGGGCGCGGCGATCACCGGTGACCCGCGGGTGTACGGGCGGGTGTACGTGTCCACGAACGGGCGTGGGGTGGTCTACGGCGACACCTCCGACACGAGCGGAGGCAGTGGCGGTGGTGGCGGTACGGATCCGACGCCGACAGGTGCCTGTGCGGTGACGTACAAGATCACGAACCAGTGGTCGGGCGGCTTCCAGGCCGACGTGCAGGTGGCCAACACCGGTTCGGCCGCGTGGAACGGCTGGTCGCTCGGCTGGTCCTTCGCCGACGGCCAGCAGGTCACACAGCTCTGGAACGCCGACTACACGCAGTCGGGGGCGGCGGTGACCGTGAAGAACGTGAGCTGGAACGGGACAGTGGCGGCGGGTTCCTCGGTGGGCTTCGGCTTCACCGGGAGCTGGTCGGGCACCAATACGAAACCGGCCTCGTTCAAGCTGGGCGACCAGAGCTGCACGGTCACCTGACGACCTGGGGACGGCCTCGACGGCGCCGGCCACGGACCCTTCGGCAAGGGCCGGCGAAAAGGCGGCCGGCCGGCGTGCGCCGGCCGGCCGTCTTCGCGTCCTGGTACATGCCGTTCATCGGCTCAAGGGGTGTACACCGCCGGCCTCGGTGCCGTCGCCATCCCGTTGCCGATGAAGAAGCTCGGGTGCGGCGGCTGATTGTATGCGGTGTTCTGCCATGCGAGTGCGGTGCGGTACTGCGTATCGTGCAGCAGCGTCGTGATGCGTGTGCCGGTCTCGTACGGCGTGGAGTAGATGCGCAGCGCCGTGTTGTCGGTGGTGGGCCAGACGACCTCCTCGCGCCAGTCGCCCAGGATGTCCCCGGACAGGGACGGGGTCGCCTTGGTGCTGTTGTTGGAGTGGACACCGGATCCGGTCAGCAGACGGGTGTCGGACGAGGTGCCGTACTTGTCGATGTGGGTGCCGTCGAGGAGCTCACGGACGGTGTCCCCGTCCCACCAGGACAGGAAGTTCATGCTGCCGGGTTTGCGGCTCGCCACCACGCTGCCCTGAGGGTTGCGCACCCCGTCGACGCTGGCCGACCAGGACTCGGCGCCAGCGCTGCCCGCCCAGATGTCCCCGGCGACGCCCCGGCCGTTGTCTCCGGCGGCCGGCGTGGACCACAGGATCTGACCGGTCTTCGCGTCGGCCATCCACGACGACGGCTTCGAGGAGTCCTCGTCGACCTTGAACTCCTCCAGTCCCGACCGGGAGGGGTCCAGGTCGCCGACGTGCATCGCGTCGCCGTGACCGTTCTTCGTCGTCCACAGGCCGGAGCCGTTGTCGTCGACGGCCATCGACCCGTACACGATCTCGTCCTTGCCGTCGCCGTCGACGTCCGCGACCGACAGCTGGTGGTTGCCCTGCGCGTCGTAGCCCTTGCCGCTGTTGGTGGAGGAGCTGGTGTCGAAGGTCCAGCGGCGGGTGAAGGTGCCGTTGCGCCAGTCCCAGGCCGCGATCACGGTCCGGGTGTAGTAGCCGCGGGCCATGATCAGCGAGGGACGGGACCCATCCAGGTAGGCGGTTCCCGCCAGGAAGCGGTCGACGCGGTTGCCGTAGGAGTCTCCCCAGGAGGAGACCGTGCCGCGCGCGGGGACGTAGTCGACGGTCTGCATCGCCTTGCCGGTCTGCCCGTTGAACATGGTCAGGTACTCCGGGCCGGACAGGACGTACCCGCTGGAGTTGCGGTAGTCGGCCGACGCGCTGCCGATGACCGTGCCGGTTCCGTCGACCGTGCCGTCGGCGGTCTTCATGGCGACCTCCGCCTTGCCGTCGCCGTCGTAGTCGTACACCTGGAACTGCGTGTAGTGGGCGCCGGAGCGGATGTTGCGGCCCAGGTCGATGCGCCACAGGCGGGTGCCGTCGAGTTTGATGCCGTCGAGGACGGTGTTGCCGGTGTAGCCGGACTGCGAGTTGTCCTTGGAGTTGGTCGGCTGCCACTTCAGGACCAGGTCCAGCTGCCCGTCGCCGTCGAGGTCGCCGACGGAGGCGTCGTTGGCCTCGTAGGTGTAGGCGACGCCGTCCGGTGTGGTGCCGCCGGCGGGCGGTGAGATGGGCACGTCCTTGTAGCCGGTGCGCAGTTGGATGGCGTGCTCGGAGTCGGCCTGCTCCGTGCCGTTGACGACGGCGCGGACCGTGTAGTCGTCGGAGGCGGCGGCGCCGGAGTGGAAGTAGTTCGTGGAACCGCTGATCGGCGTCGAGTTGACCTTCGTGCCGGCCCGGTAGACGTTGAAGGTGACGTTGTCCGGGTCGGTGCCGAGCCAGCGCCAGCTGATCAGGTTGCCGCTGCTGGTATGGACGCTGACCAGGCCGCGGTTCAGCTTCTCGACCTGCCGGGCGGTGGCGGCCTCGGCGCTGCCCGGGGTGAGGGCGGTCAGTCCGGCGCCGACCAGCGCCGCCGCGGCCGTCACGGCGGCGAGGACGGCACGGCGGCCGCGCTGCCGGTGCGAGGGAGGGTGCGGGTGCTGCATGGGACGAACCTCCTGTGGGGAGGGATGGGTTCGTCTCCCAGTCGCCGCCGTTCGCGCGCAGGTTGCCGCATCGGTCCATCAGTTCTGCCGGCACCCGGGCGATCCGCTCGCGCGGTTCAAGAGATCACGGACTGCACCCGGCCGGAGGCTTCCGGAACGAGCGCACGCTGAAACGGGGATCGGCGCGGGGCCGGTCCTGGTCGGGGAGGGCCGCCAGTCGCCCGGCGAGCCGTTCGGCCAGCGGGTCGCCGGGCGGCAGCGCCGTGAACCAGCCGCGGCGCAGGTCGGCGATGGTGCCACGGGGGCTGCGGCCCTGTCCGTGACCGCGGAAGGCCGCCTGCCCGGCGGGACGCAGACCGTGCCGGGCGGCGTGCTCGGCCACCGCGTCGGCGGCGTCCTGGGCGGGGCGGCGCGGGCGCGGGGCGAGGAGGGCGTCGATGTCGCTGCCGACGTCGTGCGCGGCCGCCTTGTCGACGCTGGTGACGTAGACGCCGCCGGGTCTGAGGACGCGAGCGCACTCGGCGACGACACGGCCGACGTCGGCGGGGTGGTCCATGAGGTGCAGCAGCCACACGCTGGTCACGGCGTCGAAGGTGCGGTCGGGGAAGGGCAGCCGGCGGCTGTCGGCCCGGACCACCGCGCCGGGCAGCCGGGCGGCGGCCATCCGGGTCATGCCCTGGGTCAGGTCCGCTCCGGTGACCAGCGTGGCGGGCCGGGCCGCGGCCAGCCGCCGGGTGACGATGCCCGTGCCGCAGGCGACGTCGAGGAGGCGGCGGGCGTCCTCGGGTATCAGTCCGAGGACGGCCTCGGCCGCGGCCTGGGCACGGGCCTCGCCGCCGCGCGTCGCGTCGTAGGCGTCGGCTTCCTCGTCGTAGTCGAGCACGTGTTTCAGTGTGCTCCATGAGCGGGGGCGAGTTCCTCCACCCGGCGGGCGAGCTCGAAGTCCTTCCCGGTGACGACGCCGCCCGCGCTGTGCGTGTTCACGGTGAGCGAGACCGTGTGGTAGCCGAGGGTGAGGTCGGAGTGGTGGTCGAGTTCGTCCTGGACCCGGGCGATGTGCACGACCATCGCCGCCGCGGCGAAGTGCGAGCCGAGCCGGTAGGAGCGGGCGATGCGGTCGCCGTCGAGGGACCAGCCGGGCAGTTCGGCCAGCCGGTCTTCGATCTCCCTCTGCGACAGCGGTTCGACGGCCATCCCTGGCTCCCTTCCTGGGTCGGGTACCTGTTCAGCCTGCCACAGACCGGCCGTCGGGGCGCTGATCGGAGGGTTGCCGACCGCCGACCGTCGGCCGTCGTGATCACCGATCACCGATCGCCGATCGCCGATCGCCCGTCATGGTCGACAGTCGACGATCACGGCCCACAGTCGACGATCATTGTCGACAGTCGACCGCCGGCGTCAGTCCCGCACGCACTCCGCCGCCAGGTCGTCCGCCAGCGCCGCGATCCGGTCCCGCCCCTCCACCTGCTCCACCCACGCGTGCGGCAGCACGTGGTCGCCGTGGCGGGCGCCCAGGATGTTGCCGCAGATGGAGCCGGTGGAGTCGCTGTCGCCCGAGTGGTTGACGGCGAGGAGCAGGGCGTCCTCGACGCGTCGCGTGGCGAGGGCGCTGTAGACGCCGATGGCGAGCGCCTCCTCGGCGACCCAGCCGGCGCCGAGTCCCTCCAGCTTCTCGGGGGTGGCGTCCCCCTCGGCGGCCAGGTCGAGGGCGCCGGTCAGGGCGGCGGTGGTCTCCTCGTGGCCGGGGTGGCGGGCCAGCAGGCGCAGGGTGCGCAGGACGGCGCCCTCGACGGAGTCACCGGCGACGATGTGGGACACGATCGCGGCGAGCGCGCCGGCCGCGTAGTAGCCGGTGGGGTGGCCGTGGGTCATCTGGGCGCAGCGGGCGGCGATGCCGAAGGCGTTGTCGGCGTCGGTGCGGGCGAGCCCGAAGGGTGCCGAGCGCATGACGGCGCCGCAGCCCTTGGAGTCGGGGTTGACGGGGCCGGGCGGGCCGAGTTCCGACCAGGGCTCGGGCACGAAGTCCTGGGCGAGTCCGGACAGGCAGGCGTTGCCGGGGGCGCGCCGGGCGTACAGCCAGGGTTCGGTGACGAGGCCGCCGCGCGGGCCGTCGTACGGGCCGCCGGCGGGGCGGGCGGTGTCGCTCGCCTCGGGGCCGGGCCGGAGCTGGGTCTCCAGCCAGCGTGCGTAGGCCCAGCGCAGCAGGCGGGTCCAGCCGCCGCCGATGCCCTTGAGACGTTCGCGTTCGACGGCCTGCCGGATGCCCTCGACGGTGAACAGGGTCATCTGGGTGTCGTCGCTGATGCGGCCGGTGACGCCGGCGGCGTCGGGGACGAGTCCCCGCAGGCCGCGCGGTCCGTGTGCGGCGCGGATGGCGTCGAGGGAGCTGAACTCGACGGGGTAGCCGAGGGCGTCACCGAGTGCCCCGCCGAGGAGGCAGCCGCGGACTCGGGCCCGGTACACCGCGGTGGCCTCCCAGGACTGCTGCCAGGGGTCGTTCATGCGCACACTCCTCGACTACGGTCGTCCGTATGACCATTGTGTCCTCGTGCCCCGCCGCTCCGGCCGGGCCCCCTGCCGTGTCCGGCCCCGCGACCGCCGCGCTCCCCTCCGGCCAGGGTGTGGGGCCGCTGCTGCGGGCCTGGCGGGAGCGGCGGCGGATCAGTCAGCTGGAACTGGCTCTGCGTGCCGACTCCTCGGCCCGGCACATCAGCTTCGTGGAGACGGGCCGGTCGCGCCCGAGTGCGGAGATGGTGCTGCGGCTGGCCGAGCATCTGGACGTGCCGGTGCGGGAGCGCAACGCGCTGCTGCTGGCGGCCGGTCACGCGCCGCACTATCCCGAGACGCCGTTGGACGACCCGGGACTGGACGCGTTGCGGGACGGCATGGAGCGGCTGATCGGGGGTTACGAGCCGTATCCGGCGCTGGTGGTCGACGCGACGTACACGGTCGTCGCCGCCAACCGGGGCATCGCGATGCTGCTGGAGGGGGTGCCGGAGTCGCTGCTGGTGCCGGCGCCGAACGCGATGCGGCTGACGTTGCATCCGCAGGGGCTGGCGCCGCGCATCCGTAATCTCAGGCAGTGGCGCGGGCATCTGCTGGCCCAGATGGAGCGGCAGATCGGGCTGCACCGTTCGCGGGCGTTGCGCGCGCTGTACGAGGAGGTGGCCGCCTATCCGGTTCCCGGGGAGGGGCCCGAGGAGGAACCGGCCGAGCCGGTGGCGTACTTCGCGCTGCCGATGCGGATCGAGCACGAGGGCCGGGTCCTGTCGTTCGTGTCCTCGATCTCCACCTTCAACACACCGATGGACGTGACGGTCGCCGAGCTGGCGATCGAGACGTTCCTGCCGGCGGATCCGGCGACGGCCAAGTACCTGCACGGGCTGGTGGGTTGACCGGAGGTGCGACGTCCCTTTCGGCGTCGGCCAGGTGTGCGAACCCGCGTGGCGTGGCACACTGCTCGCGTACTTGGGCGCGTAGGGGAGGGCGTTGCGTGAGTGAGCGGCGGGCTGCGCCCACCGTCGGGCAGGTCGTGCTCGGCAAGAGACTGCAGGAGCTGCGTGAGGCGGCCGGGCTGGGGCGTGACGAGGCGGCGCGGGTGTTGCGGGTGGCGTCGGCGACCGTGCGGCGGATGGAGATGGCCGAGGTCGCGCTGAAGATCCCGTATGTGCAGGTGCTGCTCTCGACGTACGGTGTGCCCGAGGAGGAGGCCGCCGCGTTCGTGACGCTGGCCGAGGAGGCCAACCAGCCGGGCTGGTGGCAGCGGTTCCACGATGTGCTGCCGGACTGGTTCAGCATGTACGTGAGCCTGGAGGGCGCCGCCCGGGTCATCCGCTCCTACGAGCCGCACTTCGTGCCGGGTCTGCTGCAAACGGAGGAGTACGCGCGGGCGGTGATGGAGGCGGGCACGGTCGGCCAGACCGGGCCGGAGACGATCGAGCGCCATGTCTCGCTGCGCATGGCCCGTCAGGGACTGCTGGAGCGGGAGGATCCGCCGCACCTGTGGGTGATCATGGACGAGACGGTGCTGCGGCGGCCGGTGAGCGTGCGTGCCGGGGTGATGTGCGACCAGATGGACAAGCTGCTGGAGTACGCCGAGCGCGACCGGGTCACGGTCCAGGTCGCCGAGTTCGCGAACGGGCCGCACCCGGGGACGTGCGCGCCGTTCTCGCTGTTCCGTTTCGCCGAACCCGAACTGCCGGACATGGTCTACACCGAGTACCTGACCGGCGCCCTGTACCTGGACTCCCGTGAGGAGGTCTCCGCGCACCTGGAGGTCCTCGACCACATGACGGCGCGCGCCGCGTCGGCGCAGCGCACCCGGAAGATCTTGCGGGAGTGGCGTGCGCTGTACTCGTCCGGCAAACCCTGAGGGCCGCGGTCCCTGCCCGGGCAGCGCTTGAGGTCGGTACACCTAGGCGGCGCCGCCCTTGGTGTTCTTGTCGTCGTCGACGATCTCGGCGTCCACCACGCCCTCGTCGTCGTGCGGTGGGGTGTGCTGCTGCCCGCCGGTGTCCGCGGGGGTCTGCTGGGCCTGGGCGTACATGGCCTGCCCCATCTTCTGGCTGACGGTGGCGAGTTTCTCGACGCCGGTGCGCAGGGCGTTCGTTTCGGCGTTCTGTTCCAGCAGGGTCTTGACCTCGGCGCAGGCGGCCTCGACCTCGGGCTTCGTGTCGGCCGGGATCTTGTCGCCGTTGTCGCGCAGGAACTTCTCCGTCTGGTAGACGAGTTGTTCGGCCTGGTTGCGGGTCTCGGCGGCCTCGCGGCGTTTGCGGTCCTCCTCGGCGTACTGTTCGGCCTCCCGCATCATGCGGTCGATGTCGTCCTTGGGGAGGGCCGAGCCTCCGGTGACGGTCATCTTCTGTTCGCGGCCGGTGGCGAGGTCCTTGGCGGAGACGTGCATGATCCCGTTGGCGTCGATGTCGAAGGCGACCTCGATCTGGGGGACGCCGCGCGGGGCGGGTGGCAGGCCGGTGAGGTCGAAGACGCCGAGCTTCTTGTTGTAGGCGGCGATCTCGCGTTCACCCTGGTAGACCTGGATGCCGACCGAGGGCTGGTTGTCGGCGGCGGTGGTGAAGATCTCCGAACGCCGGGTGGGGATCGTGGTGTTGCGTTCGATCAGTTTGGTCATGATGCCGCCCTTGGTCTCGATGCCCAGGGACAGCGGGGTGACGTCGAGGAGGAGGACGTCCTTGACGTCGCCGCGGATGACGCCGGCCTGCAGGGCGGCGCCGACGGCGACCACCTCGTCGGGGTTGACGCCTTTGTGCGGGTCCTTGCCGGTGAGTTCCTTCACCAGGTCGGTGACGGCGGGCATGCGGGTGGAGCCGCCGACGAGGATGACGTGGTCGATCGCGGAGAGCTGGACGCCGGCGTCCCTGACCGCCTGGTGGAAGGGGGTCTTGCAGCGGTCGAGCAGGTCCGCGGTCAGTTCCTGGAACTGGGCTCGGGTCAGTTTCTCCTCGAGGTGCAGCGGGCCCTCGGCGGAGGCGGTGATGTACGGCAGGTTGATGCTGGTCTCGGAGGACGACGAGAGTTCGATCTTGGCTTTCTCGGCAGCCTCGCGCAGTCGCTGCACGGCCATCTTGTCGGCGGCGAGGTCGATGCCGTACTGACCCTTGAAGCGCCCCGCGAGGTGTTCGACGATCCGCTGGTCCCAGTCGTCGCCGCCGAGGTGGGTGTCGCCGTTGGTGGCCTTGACCTCGATGACGCCTTCGCCGATGTCGAGGAGGGAGACGTCGAAGGTGCCGCCGCCGAGGTCGAAGACCAGGACCGTCTGCTCCTCGCCCCGGTCGAGGCCGTAGGCGAGGGCGGCGGCGGTCGGCTCGTTGATGATCCTGAGGACCTTCAGGCCGGCGATCTCGCCGGCCTCCTTGGTGGCCTGCCGCTGGGCGTCGTCGAAGTAGGCCGGTACGGTGATCACCGCGTCGGTGACGTCCTCGCCGAGGTAGGCCTCCGCGTCCCGCTTGAGTTTCTGCAGCACGCGCGCCGACAGTTCCTGGGCGCGGTAGCGGGTGCCGTCGACGGAGCCCTGCTCGGGGAAGCGCCAGTGCGCGTCGCCCATGTGCCGTTTCACCGAGCGGGCGGTGCGTTCGACGTTGGTGACGGCCTGCCGTTTGGCCACCTCGCCGACGAGTACGTCGCCGTTCTTGGCGAAGGCGACGACCGAGGGTGTGGTCCGTGCGCCCTCGGCGTTGGCGACGACGGTGGGCTCACCGCCTTCCAGGACGGCCACCACCGAGTTCGTGGTCCCGAGATCGATTCCCACCGCGCGTGCCATCGGTCGTCCCCTTCCGCCAAGGCGCAGGCGCCTCCCGCCTTTCCAGCACAGGACCCGGGCGGGCCGTTGTCAATGCCGGGTACCCCGGGGGCGCCGCTCGAAGCGGTGCCGCGCCCCGGTCGGAAGGGCGCGGCACGGGTCCGGGCGGGCAGGTCAGGCGAGCTTCGCCGACAGGGTGATGGTGGTGCCGGCGAGGGCCTGGCTGACCGGGCAGTTCTTCTTGGCGTCCTCGGCCGCGGCGACGAACGCGTCGTTGTCGAGGCCGGGGACGGTGCCCTCGACGGTGAGGTGGATGCCGGTGATTCCCTCGCCCGGCTGGAAGGTGACGTCGGCGGAGGTGACGAGCTTGGTGGGCGGGGTGCCGGCGCCGGTCAGGCCGTGCGAGAGCGCCATGGAGAAGCAGCTGGAGTGGGCGGCGGCGATCAGTTCCTCGGGGCTGGTCTTGCCGTTCGCCTGCTCGGCGCGTGACGGCCACGACACCGGCTGCTGGCCGATGCCGGAGGAGTCGAAGGTGACGACGCCGTTGCCCTCGAGCAGGTTGCCTTCCCAGACGGTGTGTGCGGTGCGCGTGGTTGCCACGGTGTGTCCTTTCGCGTGTGATCCCGTGTCCGGGGCACGGTTGGCCGGGCTTTCGCCGCCCGGTTCCGTCGCTCCCATCCGATCACATTCCGGCCTGCCGTACCCGCAGGATGAGGTTCACTGCGGGTGAACGGCGAGCGGCGCTCAGGCGGCCCTCCTGTCCCGCTCCGGTGCGGGCGCGGTGTCCGTGACCGGTACCTGGGGTCCGTTGGACTCGCGCAGCCAGCGGCGCAGCACGCGGTGCACCTGCTCGGCGCCGGTGATCTCCCGCCCGTCGTCGTCGGGCGGGGACAGGGTGAGCGGGGACAGCAGGAAGGGGCGGGCCTGGGCGCCGCCGAGGCCGCCGTGGGAGCCGATCTGCTCCTCGAAGGCGAGGACTTCGCCGTCGGCGGGGTCGTGGGAGGAGTTCACCATGATGTCGGCGGTGTGCGGGAAGGAGTGGGTGCGGCGGACGGCGTCGGCGGCGCCGGGACCGAAGACGGCCAGCGGGCCGGGTTCGTCGTCGAGCCGGTCGAGGGGGATCTCGGCGCCGTGCGCGCCGAGCACCACGCCGTCGTGTTCGGCGCTGCGGACCAGCAGGAAGCCGACGCCGGGGTGGTTGGCGAGGGTGGCGAGCAGGGCGGGGTGGCGGGCGTCGATCTCCTCCTTGGTCATGCGGTGGGGGACGTCCGGGAAGGAGATCAGGCCGAGGTTGCCGGAGGCGAGCACGATCGGCTCCGAGCGGCGGGCGGGGCGGTTGCGTTCGCCGCGGGGCTCGGCCGGGCGGCGCAGGGCGGCGCGGACGGCGGCGCGGGCCTCGGCGCCGCTGTGCGTGCGTTCGGCGGTGCGCGGGACGGGCAGTCCGCAGCCGGCGCGGACGAGGTCGGCGAGGGTGAGGCCGTAGCGGGCGCGGAAGGTCTCGCCAGGGCTCTGTCCGTGGTCGGACAGGACGACGATCCGGTAGGGGCGGGGGGCGTGTTCGGCGACGTTCTCGATCAGGGCGAGGGAACGGTCGAGCCGGGCCAGGACCTTCTCCGCGTCCCGGCTGTGCGGGCCGGAGTGGTGGGCGACCTCGTCGTAGGCGACCAGGTCGGCGTAGACGGCGGTGCGGCCGGCGAGCATGTCACCCATGACGGCGGTGACGACGACGTCCCGTTCGACGACGGTGGCGAAGGCGCGGACGAACGGGTAGAGGCCGCCGCGGGCCACGCGCGGGCGTTGCCTGCGCATCCGGGCGCGGGTGGACTGGCCGATCTCGCGGGCGACCTCGGCGGTGAAGGACAGGGCGGTGCGGACGGCGTTGGCGGGATCGGAGAAGTAGGCGAAGTATCCGGCCCGCGAGCGGTTCTCACGGCCGCGGCGGCGGGTGGCGATGGACAGGACGAGGGCCTGTTCGTCGGCGCCGCCGCCGAACAGGTTGCCGCGGCTGGCACCGTCGGCGGTGAGCAGTCCGCCGTCGCCGGTGTGCGAGGTCGCGCGGCGCTGGAGTTCGGCGGCACTCGTCGGTCGATTGCATACCATCACCTCGCCCCGGTCCTTCTCGTACCAGCGGAAGGCGGGGACGTCGAAGCTGCTGCCGTGCAGGATGCCGAGCTGGCTGGCGCCGGTCTGGCTGGACCAGTCGGTGCGCCAGGGGGTCAGCCGGTGGGTGGGCCGCGTGCCGTCGCCCGCGGCGAGCCAGCGGCCGACGGTGGGCATGAGTCCCTTGGCGACGGCGTGGGTGAGTACGTCGTGGCCGACGCCGTCGAGCTGAACGAAGACGGTGCCGGGGCCGGCCGGGCAGGGCGGGCGGGCTCTTCGGCGGCGGTCGGCGAGCCGGTAGAGCCTGCGCCGGTAGGCGTCGTCGTCACGGACGGTGAGGGCGGCACCGGTCGCCGAGGCGACGGCGGACATCACGGCGGCGACGATGACGGCGGTCTCGGGCGCGGCCTCGCTGTCGCCGGAGGGGTTGATCCGCAGGGCGAGCAGCAGCAGCGAGCCGTTGAGGAAGAACACCAGCAGGCCGAGGACGAGGGCGGGCACGAGCAGCAGCAGCCGTACGAGGAGGGGCCAGACGACGGCCGACAGGACGCCGAAGGCGCCGGCGCCGAGGGCGGCGGTGACGGCGATGCGGGTCGCGCTGTCACCGTCGGCGGACTGCAGCTGGAAGTCGGGCAGGAGACCGGCGAGAACGAGCATGGTGACGGTGCTGACCGCCCACACCACGATGCTCCGCCCGATCTGACCGGCGATCCGCCGCCACCGCCCGCCCCGCACGCCCCGCACCCCTTCGACGACCCCGGCCCGCGGCCGCCGCGGGCGTGTTCGGTCCCCCACCCTGTCATACGGGCCGGGCGGCCGTCCGGCCCTCCGCGCCCCGGCCCCCGCGCCCCGGCCCCCGAAGCGGGCGCCTAACGGCCGTCGTAACCGGCGGTGGGCATCGACAGCCTGCGGTGCACGCGTGCCTTCATCTGGGCGTCGTAGCGGGGTTCGGCCCGTCCGACGGTCTCCACGCGCACGCCGCGCCGGGCGCACTCGGCGGCGAACTCCTCGACGGAGGACAGCGCGGACTCCAGTACGCGGCGGCTGGGGGCGACGAACAGGTCGAGTCCGGGACGGACGCCGTCCCAGAGCGCCGCGTGGTCATGACGCAGCCGTCGTACGAGGAGTTCGCGGGCGACGACATAGCCGTGCTCGGCGGCCCAGCGGGCGCACATCGCGTGCTGGCTGCGGGAGTCCACGAGGAAGGGGTCGATCTCCAGCTCCTCCAGGGGAGTCAGGCTGGCGATCGCGGTGACCCGTACCAGCCCGGCCCTGTTGAAGGCACCCCGTACCTGTCCCATGGCGTCCCCCTCACCTCCGGGTTTTCCCGCCGACCCTACTCCTGCCCGTAGGCTTCGGGGAGTCGCGCGAAGGAGGCAAAGAGGTGCCGGTGGAGATCACCTGGTGGGGTCACGCCACCTGCACGGTCGAGGATTCGGACACCCGTGTGCTCACCGATCCCCTGTTCGCGCGCCGGCTCGCTCATCTGCGGCGGCGCCGGGGTGCGCTGCCGCCGCCGGAGGCTTTGCAGGCGGACGTGGTGCTGGTGTCGCATCTGCACGCCGACCATCTGCACCTGCCCTCGCTGGCGCGGCTGGCCCCGGGCACGCGCCTGCTCGTGCCCCGGGGTGCGCCCCGTGCGGTACCGGGGCTGCGCCGACTCGGCGGGCTGCGGGTCACCGAGGTGGTGCCCGGGGACCGGGTGGAGGTGGGCCCGCTGGTGGTGCGGGCGGTGTCCGCGCGGCACGACGGGCGGCGGCTGCCGGTGGGTCCGCACCGCTCCCCCGCGCTCGGGTATGTCGTGGAGGGCGAGGCGCGGACGTACTTCGCCGGGGACACGGGCCTGTTCGAGTCGATGGCCGAGGAGGTCGGGCCGGTGGACGGGGCGCTGCTGCCGGTGGGCGGCTGGGGGCCGTACCTCGGTGAGGGGCACCTGGACGCGGAGCGGGCGGCGCGCGCGCTGGGCGGGCTGGCGCCGCGGGTCGCGGTGCCGGTGCACTACGGGACGTACTGGCCGATCGGCATGGACGCGGTGCGCCCGCACGAGTTCCACGCGCCGGGTGACGAGTTCGTGCGGCTGGCCGCCGCGTACGCGCCGGAGGTGGCGGTGCACCGGCTCGGGCACGGGGAGAGCGTGCGCCTGGAGGTCGCCCGGTGATACGGCTCGCCGCCGTGGTGACGGTCCTGCCGACCGAGTCGACCCAGCAGGCCGTCGGGTACCCGTCGCTGTTCCTGCTGGTGCTGATCGGGGCGCTGCTGCCCGTGGTGCCGACGGGGGCGCTGGTGAGCTCCGCCGCGGTGGTGGCGTTCCATCAGACGGCGCCGTTCTCGCTGGCGCTGGTGTTCGTGACGGCGTCGCTGGCGGCGTTCCTCGGGGACGCGACGCTGTACTGGCTGGGGCGGCGCGGAATGAGGTCGAGGAACGGGTCACGGTGGCTGGCGGCGATCGGGGCGCGGGCACCGGAGGACCGGCTGGCGCAGGCGCAGGAGAAGCTCGCCGAGCACAATGTGGCGGTGCTGGTGCTGTCCCGGCTGGTGCCGGCGGGGCGGATACCGGTGATGCTGGCCTGTCTGATGGCCGAGTGGCCGCTCGTCAGGTTCGCGCGGGGCAATCTGCCCGCGTGCCTGGCGTGGGCTGCGACGTACCAGGTGATCGGGGTCCTCGGCGGTTCGCTGTTCCCGCGCCCCTGGGAGGGGGTGGTCGCGGCGGTCGCGCTGACCGTGCTGGTCAGCGCGGCACCGAGTGTGTGGCGCAGGGCCCGGCGAGGAGTCAGGGCGCAGCGGGCGCGGGCGGGATCAGAGGCCGGGGGGCAGGACGCGTGAGCCTCCCACCGGCAGGTCCCACAGGTCGTCCCGGTCCAGACCGGCCTTCTCCCAGGCGGCGCGCACCCGCGTGAGCGGTTCCAGGACCGGCTCCGCCGACAGCACGAACGTGCCCCAGTGCATGGGGGCCATGCGCCGCGCGCCCAGGTCCAGGGCGGCCTGCACCGCCTCCTCCGGATCGCAGTGGACGTCGCTGAGCCACCAGCGCGGGTCGTAGGCGCCGATGGGCAGCAGCGCGAGGTCTATGCCGGGGTAGCGGCGGCCGATGCGGGAGAACCAGTGGCCGTACCCGGTGTCGCCGGCGAAGTGGACGCGCTCTCCGTCGGGGGCGGTGAGGATCCAGCCGCCCCACAGGCTGTGGCAGGTGTCGGTGAGGGTGCGCTTGGACCAGTGGTGGGCGGGCACGAAGTCGAAGCGGACGCCGGCCAGTTCGGCCGCCTCCCACCAGTCCAGTTCGGTGATGGTGGTGAACTTGCGGCGCATGAACCAGCGGCCGAGGCCGGCGGGCACGAACACCGGGGTGTCGCGCGGGAGCCGGCGCAGGGTGGGGGCGTCCAGGTGGTCGTAGTGGTTGTGGCTGATGACGACCGCGTCGACGCGGGGCAGTTCCTCCCAGGGGACGCCCACGGGGGTGATGCGGGCGGGGGTGCCGAGGATGCGGCGGGACCAGACGGGGTCGGTCAGGACCGTCAGCCCGCCGATGGACACCACCCAACTGGCGTGGCCCGCCCAGGTGACGGCGACGGTACGGGCGTCCACGCGGGGCAGCGGACCGGGGGCGTGGGGCAGGAGGGGGATGTCGGCGAGCCCCTCCTTGCCGGGGCGTACGGCGCCTTCGCGGGCGAAGCGGGCGATGGCCTTGAGGCCGGGCAGCGGGGCGGTCAGCCGGTCGTGGAAGGTCCGCGGCCACACCCGGGTCTCTCCCAGGGGACGGGGTGCGGCGAGCGGTGGGTGCGGGGGCCCTAGGGGTGACGTGGCCCTCGGTCCACCGGCGTCCGTGGCGACAGAGGTGACGGTGACAGACGTGGCGGAGGTGACGGTTTCGGCGGAGGTGACGGTGGTGACGGTGGTGGTGGTCGACTCGGACTGCTGCGTCATCGAGGAGGCTCCCATCGCTGAGCGTCGTCGCGGAGATCGTCGAAGACCGACCTCAAGGAGATCAACGCGCGTTGCACGTGTGGCAGTTCCAACGGCACGGGTGACATGAGGCATTCCGTGCGTTCCTCGTCCGTGCCGCCGAGCAGCGGCCCGGTGGCGAGGCGCACGCGCAGCGCCGCCAGGTCGTCGCCGAAGCGGTGGCCGCCGGGCGCGGGCATGCCGAGCCGGTCGGTGAGGAAGTCCTCCAGTTCCTGCGCGTCGCCGACCCCTTGCGCGCCGAGCGCGGTGCGCAGCGGTTCGAGGTCGGCGTACAGGTGCCGGCCGGCCTGGGGCGGCCGGGCCAGGGCGCCCGCGGCGGTGACGGCGGCGTGCGCGGCGGCGGCCACGCGCGCGTGCAGCCGTACGGCGGCGGCGCGGCGTACGGTGACGGGCTCGGGTTCGTCCAGCGCGTACCCGGCGGCGGCCGTGACCGGCCCGGCGACGCTCGCGCCCAGCGCGGTGAGGACGTCGAGCACGCGCGCGTGGAGCCCCGCCCCGGCGTCCGAGGCGGGGAAGCGGGCGACGGCGGCGGGCCAGGCGGGCGGCAGCAGGGAACCGGCGAGGTCGGTGACGACGGTGACGTGGTCGGGCAGCATCTCGGCCGGGCCGATCAGCACGGTGCCGTGCGGGGCGTGCAGGGTGTCGCGCCAGGTCTCGTCGCTGACCAGGCGCAGTCCCGCACCGACGGCGGCCTCGAGGGTCTCGTGCAGCAGTTCGGGTGGTGCGACGGTGGCGGTCGGGTCGTCGGCTACGGAGAGCACGAGCAGCCGTGGGTCGCCGCCTTCGGCGCGGACGCGGCGTACGGTCTCCAGCAGCGCGTAGGGGTCGGGGACGCCGCCGGACTCGGCGGGGGTGGCGACGTGGAAGACGGGCCTGCCCAGCAGGCGCGCGTACGGTGCCCACCAGGCGGCGCAGGGCCGGGGCACCAGAACGTCGCCGCCCTGCGCGGCGGTCAGCGCGAGCAGCAGCGAGGGCGCGCCGGGGCCGGCCGCCACCTGGCCGGGCTGTGTGGGCAGGCCGCGCCGCGTCCAGTAGCCGCACGCCGCCTCCAGCAGCGCCGGGCCGCCACCGGCCGGCTGGCCCTCCGCGCGGCCCGCGGCGGCGGCGAGCACGGCGGACAGTTCGGGCAGGACGGGCAGTCCGTCGCCGGGCAGGGGCGGGCCGTAGCGCACCGGGCCGTGGCCTTCGGGACCGTGGCTTCGGGAGCCGTGGCCGTGGGTGCTGTCGGTGCCGGTGTTCCGGCCACCGGTACCGGGATCACAGCGGACGGGGCCGTCGCCCACCGGTTCCGTCCGCCGCATGTCCGCCTCCGCACAGTCCGTGTCGCCGTGTCCGGTCGTGTCCTGGCCCGGTGCCCCGTCCGTTACGGGCCATCACAGTGCCGTGACGCTCCGGGGACCTTCCCGTTCCACGGGTACCCAGCGGCACGCCCGCGCACCCGGTACACCGCGCCCGCGCCCGCCGCCGCGATCAGCACCGCGCCGGCCGCCAGCGCGGGCACGGACCCGTCGAAGGCGCCGCCCTCACCCGCGTGCGCCCCGTGCGGGACGGTGGGCGGGACGCAGGAAGGGTCATCGCGGGACCCCGCGCAGTCGGGGCCGCCGTCATCCCGTCCACCGGTGTCCTGCCGTCCGGTGTCCTGCCGTCCGCTGTCCTGTCCTCCGCTGTCCTGCCGTCCGCTGTCCTGTCCCCCGCTGTCCTGCCGTCCCGTGTCCTGACCGCCGGTGTCCCGGCCACCGGCGTTCTGCCCACCGGCGTTCTGCCCACCCGCGTCCTGCCCACCCGCGTCCTGCCCCCCGGCCTCCCGCGTACCGTCGTCCCGTTGGCCACTGTCTGCCCCGCCCCCGCAGGGCCTGCCGTCCGGAGCCGTGGCTTCGGGTCCGAGCGCGTCAGGCCCGACCGCGTCAGGTCCGACGGCTTCAGGTGCGACGGAACCGGGCCCAGGGGCGTCGGTACCACCCCCGGCGGTGTTGCCGGGGTCTGTTCGGCCGGTATCGCGTGGGGCGGCGGACCCGGTCGGCCGGACATCGGCACCGCTGACCGCGCCGCAGGATTCGGAGACGGGCTTCGCGTGCGCGCTCGGAGCGACGGCGAACGCGGCCGCGGCCAGGGCGGTGACGGACAGGGCGCGTGCGGTGCGGCGCATGGTACGGGCTCCTCACAACGACGGCTGCGACGGACGCGGCCTGCGCGCCCTCGCTTGCCATCACAGCCCGCCGTACCGCGCGCCGCGCGCGGCCGCAGCCCATTGGCGGGACACCCGGCGGCCTTCCGGGTGATCAGACGGTCCGGCGGGTTTCACCGCACGCCCGCGCCGTCCCGCCGTCCTGCGCCCCGTCCCTCATCACCTGTTCCCGCACCCGGTCGCAGCAGCGGCTGATCAGCCGGGAGACGTGCATCTGGGAGCTGCCCAGCTGCTGCTTGATCTCGCCGGTGACACACACCTCCGTGGGAGCGGCGACGCCACTTCCGGGACCGCATGTGGACCCTGCACGTGCCACGCCGGGTCCAGACGGGGCGAACGCCTGTCCGGTGGGGCGGGCGCCCGTCCGGCGGCGGTACGGCGTCCCCGTGGGCCACCGCCACCGGGGGCCACCCGGGGACCACGGAGGGGCTCGTACAGGTTTTCCGCATGCCCGTGGGGTGACTCGGAAAGTGCTGATCGGATCGTCCGCTTCCTCACCCCCTGGAGGTTGTCTCCATGAGCACCAAGGTCTCCGACCACATTCTCGCGCGGCTGCGCGAATGGGGTGTGGAGCAGGTCTTCGGTTATCCCGGCGACGGGATCAACGGCCTGCTCGCGGCCTGGGGACGGGCCGACGACCAGCCGCGGTTCATCCAGTCCCGGCACGAGGAGATGTCCGCCTTCCAGGCGGTCGGCTACGCCAAGTTCTCCGGCCGTCTCGGGGTGTGCGCGGCGACTTCGGGACCGGGCGCCATCCACCTCCTCAACGGGCTGTACGACGCCAAGCTGGACCATGTGCCGGTGCTGGCGATCGTCGGCCAGACGCACCGGACCGCGATGGGCGGCTCCTACCAGCAGGAGGTCGACCTGCACACGCTGTTCAAGGACGTCGCCTCCGAGTTCGTGGAGACGGTGACGGTCCCCGAGCAGTTGCCGAACGTGCTGGACCGGGCGATCCGCACCGCGTACGCCCGGCGCTGCCCGACGGCCGTCATCATCCCCGGTGACGTGCAGGAACTGGACTACTCGGCGCCCACCCACGAGTTCAAGATGGTGCCGTCCAGCCTGGGCATGAGCGAGTCGACCGCGACCCCGACGGACGACGCGCTGCGCAGGGCCGCGGAGGTCCTGAACGCCGGTGACAAGCCGGCCGTCCTGATCGGCCAGGGCGCCGCCGGAACGGTCGCGGAGGTGCAGCGGATCGCGGAGCTGCTCGGCGCGGGCGTCGCCAAGGCGCTGCTGGGCAAGGACGTGCTCAGCGACGAACTGCCGTACGTCACCGGTTCGATCGGCCTGCTGGGCACGCGCCCGTCGTACGAGCTGATGCGGGACTGCGACACGCTGCTGACCATCGGCTCCTCGTTCCCGTACACGCAGTTCATGCCGGAGTTCGGCAAGGCGCGGGCGGTGCAGATCGACATCGATCCGCACATGGTCGGGATGCGCTATCCGTACGAGGTGAACCTCGTGGGCGACGCGAAGGCGACCCTCCAGCGGCTGATCCCGCTGCTGGAGGCCGACCGCGGGGGCCGTCCCACGGACCGGGAGTGGTTCGACACCGTGACCGCGAACGTGCGGCGCTGGCACGAGACGATGGAGCGGCGGGCGCATCTGTCAGCCGATCCGATCAACCCGGAGTACGTGGCGCGGGCGCTGGACCCGCTGCTGCCGGAGAACTCGATCATCACCTCGGACTCCGGTTCGGTGGCCAACTGGTACGCGCGGCACATCACCATGCGGCCGGGCATGCGCGGTTCGCTGTCGGGGACCCTGGCGACGATGGGGGCCGGGGTGCCGTACGCGATCGGCGCGAAGTTCGCGCATCCGGACCGGCCGGTGTTCGCGCTGGTCGGTGATGGCGCGATGCAGATGAACGGGCTGGCGGAGGTGATCACCGCGGCGAAGTACCGGGACCGGTGGAGCGATCCGCGGCTGGTGTTCGCGGTGTGGAACAACCAGGACCTCAACCAGGTCACCTGGGAGATGCGCGCGATGGAGGGCTCCCCGTCCTTCCTGCCCTCGCAGCAGCTGCCGGACGTGCAGTACGCCGCGTTCGCGCGTTCCCTGGGGCTGACCGGGATCCGGGTGGAGAAGCCGGAGGACGTGGAGGCTGGCTGGCGCGCGGCGCTGGAGGCGGACGGACCCGCGGTGGTGGAGTTCCTCACGGATCCGGCGGTGCCGCCGATTCCGCCGCACGCCTCCTGGGAGCAGATGGAGGCGACGGCGGCGTCGATCCTCAAGGGGGACGCGGACCGCGGGTCGATGATCAAGCAGGGTTTCAAGGCGAAGGTGCAGGAGTTCCTGCCGGGCCACGACCGGCGTTAGCCGCGGCCCCGACGACACCGCCGCGGCCGCGCGAACAGCGGCCGCGGCGGTGTCGTCGGGGCCGCGTGTCAGGTCAGGCCCATGAACTGCGGGGCCAGGGGGACCATGCCGCTCTGGGGCAGCTGGTGGCCGACGCCGTCGACGCTGATCGCTTCGACCGGGGCGGTCGTGCCGCTGCCGCCGTACCGGGCGCGGGTCCAGGCCGACTTGGGGTGGTCGGTGAAGGCGGGTGTCTGGCTCACGCCGAGCACGTTGGTCCACTGCTTGATCTCTTCACCGAAGTCGACGTAGCTCAGCGTGTCCTGCGTGCCGTGCCACACCTGCATGCGCGGCCGTGGGCCGGTGTACCCCGGGTAGGCGGCGCGCACCAGGTCCCCCCACCACCATTCTTGGATGACAGTGAGCCCGGCACGGACGTCAACACCCCGCGCACCACCCGGGGCGGAGACCGGCCTGTGCCCTCGCTACCGGCCGGGGCGCACTCTTTCGCACCGTTCGGGAGCGGCCGTGCTTTCCGGCGCATTTTCTCCCCGTGGATCCCGTGTCGGCATCCGGTCCCCGGGTACGCGGTGCGGACCCCCGAAGATCTGGAGGGAGACATGCAGCGAGGCAGTGACCGGCTGAGCGTCCACCGGGACGACGAGATGAAACACGAGCTCCAAGGCCTGCTCCGGTCCGGGCACCCCACGCGCACGGAGGAGTGGCACGACCCGGAGCCGACCGCCGAGGACGACCCCGAGGTCTGGGGCGGTCCGGTGGCGCCGGGGCGCTCCGGGGCCACGCTGGAGACGGTCCGGTTCGAGCTGGCGCGGCTTCTGGGGCGCAGCGCGTTCCCGGCGGGGCCGGCCGACCTGGCCCGGATCCTGCGGCGCAAGAACGCGCCGGACGCGATGATCGAGGCGGTGGCACAGCTGCCGCGCCAGGACCACTACACCACCGTGCAGGAGCTGGCTAAGGCGCTGGTGGGCCGCGGATGAGCCGGGGCCGGGGCCAGGCCGCGGAGATCGCCGCCACTGGCGTCACCGTCGATGTCGGTGACGCCAGGACCCGGTACCTGCTGTACGGGCTGCTGCCCGGCTGGTTCGTACCGGGCCTCGCCGACTGGGCGATGCACCGACCCGACTGGGCGATGCACGGGCGCACCCGCGTCGAGGACACGGCCGGGACGAAGGAGTCCCTGATCCACTCCCTGATGACGGCCGAGGTGGGCCTGCCCACCGCGCTCACCCTGCGCTACGAGGTGAACCCGCTGCTGCTGACGGTGCAGCTCGGGGCGGCCGCCGTGCACGAGGCGACGGCGCTGCGGGACGTACGGGAGGCGGTGGACAGCGACCGCGAGGTCAAGCCCGTCGAGCAGCACATCCACAGCTTCCTGGAGGCGCTGCCGTTCGGCGGGCTGAGCGCGCTGATGTGCCTGCACGCCGACCAGGTGCGGTCGTTGGTGCGGGGCGGCCGGGGCGATCCGGACGCGTGGCGCCCGGTGCCGCGCCGACGGCCGTTGTCGCCGGGGTATCCGGCGGCCATCGGCGCCGCGATCGGCGTGTGCGTGCTCCTGCCGTACGGCGAGGAGCTGCTGCGCTGCCGGCGGGCGGCCCGGGCGAAGCGGAAGCGCGGGCGGGACGACAGGGCCCGGTGGCGGGCCATCGACCACGAGACATTGCACGTGTGAACACGAGAAGGAGGACGGTCATCATGCGCATCGCGTTCCTGGTGGCTCCGGAGGGGGTCGAGCAGGTCGAGCTGACCGACCCGTGGCAGGCGGCTTCGCAGGCCGGGCACGAACCGGTTCTGGTGTCGACGAAGTCGGGCGAGATCCAGGCGTTCAATCATCTGGACAAGGCGGACACGTTCCCGGTGGACGAAGTGGTGGGACAGACGTCGGCCACATCGTTCGGGGGGCTGGTGCTGCCCGGCGGGGTGGCCAACCCGGACTTCCTCCGGATGGATGAGAAGGCCGTCGCGTTCGTGAAGGAGTTCTTCGACCAGGGCCGTCCGGTCGCCGCGATCTGTCATGCCCCGTGGACGCTGGTCGAGGCGGATGTCGTCCGGGGCCGGGTGCTGACCTCGTGGCCGAGCCTCGAGACGGACATCCGCAACGCGGGCGGCACCTGGGTGGACGAGCAGGTGAAGATCTGCGACCACGGCCCCAACCAGCTGGTCACCAGCCGCAAGCCGGACGACCTGAAGGCGTTCTGCGACGCGTTCCTGCATGTGTTCGCCGGGGAGGCCGGCTGATGGGCCCCCGGACGACGCCAAGCAGTACCAGCGTGAGGCGTTCCACGCCGAGGACCCGGCGTCGGGTCCGCTCACCACGGACCAGGGCGTCGACGTCGATCACACCGACGACTCGCTGACGGCCGGTGAGCGCGGGCCGACCCTGATAAAGGACTTCCACTTCCGGGAGAAGCTCACCCACTTCGACCACGAGCGGATCCCGGAACGGGTGGTGCACGCGCGCGCGGTGCGGGCGCGTACGGGTTCTTGCCGGACGCGGTGCGGTTCGTCCGCTCCGTCTACCGGCACGGCAAGCCGATCGGCGCGCTGGGGTCGGGGGCCGGGATCCTGTCGGGGCTGGAGCCGGAGGGCCTGAGGGTGTCGACGGAGTTCCCTCACATGATCAGTGACCGGGGCGTGGTCACGGACACCGCTCCCGGTGCCGCGCACCCGGACTTCACCGGGGCGTTCGTGGCCGCGATCGCGGCCCACCGGCACTGGGGCCGGCCTCCGCTGCGCTGCTGACGCGTACCGGTTCCCGGAGGGGCTCCCCGGGCGGGGAGCCCCTCCTTCAGGTACCGGAGCGGTCGGGCGTCGCCGTCTGGGCGCAGCCGCGTTCCCGGGCACCCTCCCGGGTGCGGCCCGCGGCGGTCAGGCGGCGCGGGTTGCGGCGCAGGTACTCGCCCTCCAGCTGGGCCATGCGTTCGTTGTGGGCCCGCAGGGCGTCGTTCGAGCCGTACAGCAGGGTGTCGTGGCGCGTGCGGTGGATCGTCTCCAGCTCCTTCATGAGCTGGGAATCGTCCAGGCGGCTGGGGTCGACTCCGGTCATGGTGGTGTCCCGCTCGTCGTGTTCGTTCATGCGGTACGGGTACCCGCCCGGGACGCAGTACCCCCGAGCGGCATCCGGGAGTGAGCCATGGATCTGGCGTTTCTCCATCCACTGTACGAACAGCCGGGCCCCTGGGCCTCCGTGTACGTCGACACGTCCCGGCACGCGGAGGACACGCCCCAGGAGGTGCGTGTGACCGCCCAGGCGGTGGTGCGCGAGCTGAGGGAGCAGGGGGCGGACGACGCCACTTGCCGCGCGGTGGAGGAGGCGATCGGGGAACTGGCCCACTCCCCCGACCCGCACGGCCGGGCCGTGTTCGCCCGGGGCGGCGAAGTGGTCCTCGACCCGGTGCTGGCCCACTCCCCGCCGGGCAACCGGGCGGTGTGGGCACCGCTGCCGCGGGTGGCACCGCTGCTGGACCTCGCCGGTGAGGACCCGCTGGCGATCGTGTCGTACATCGACCGGCGCGGCGCCGACTTCGAACTGCGCAGCGCGCTGGGCCGGCGCAGGGCGGGCGCGGTCGTCGGCCGGCAGCATCCGGTCCACCGCACCAGCAGTGCCGACTGGCCGGAGCGGCGCTTCCAGCTGAAGGTGGAGAACACCTGGGAGCACAACGCGGCGGAGATCGCCGACGCGCTCGCCGTCTGCCAGGACGAGACCCGGGCGGACCTGCTGATCCTGGTCGGTGACGAGCGGGAGCGGCGCGAGGTGCGCCGGCGGCTGCCGAAACGGCTGCACGAGCGCGTGGTGGAGTCCGCGCACGGCACCGGAAGCAGGCTGCTGGACGACGAGGTGGAGCAGGTACGCGCCCGGCACGCGCGCCAGCGCGTCGAGGCAGAGCTGGACCGGTTCCGTGCCGCGCGCGCCCCGGACGGGCAGGGCCGCGCCGGTGCCGTCGAGGGCGTGCCCGCTCTGGTGGCGGCCGCCCGGGAGCACCGCCTGGAGGAGTTGCTGATCAGGCCGGACGGGCCCGACGCCCACCGCGAGGTGTGGATCGGCGAGGACCCCGACCAGCTGGCGGTGCGCCGTACCGAACTGCGGGTCCTCGGCGAGCAGCACTCCTGGCCGGCGCGCGCGGACGACGCGCTGCTGCGCTGCGCGGTCGTGACGGACGCCACCGCGCTGTCCCTGGCACCGGTGCCGGCGGGCACGGGGGACGAGACTTTGGCGGGCGGTCTGGGCGCGCTGCTGCGCCGGCAGTGACCGGCGGGCGTCCGGGCGGGCCCGGTGCGGCTACCGGGCCCGCTCCACCCTGCGCTCGTCCCACACCGGCTCGGGCGTCTCGCGGACCCGGCCGTCGCTGCCGAAGACCAGGTAGCGGTCGAAGGACCGGGCGAACCAGCGGTCGTGGGTGACCGCGAGGACCGTGCCGTCGAAGGCCTCCAGGCCTTCCTGGAGGGCTTCGGCTGAGTCCAGGTCGAGGTTGTCGGTCGGCTCGTCCAGGAGCAGGGCGGTGGCGCCCGCCAGTTCCAGCAGGAGGATCTGGAAGCGGGCCTGCTGGCCGCCGGAGAGCCGGTCGAAGGACTGCTCGGCCTGCTGGGTGAGCTCGTAGCGGCGCAGCCGGGACATGGCGGCGCCGCGGTCCTGGGAGTGCTCCTTCCACAGGATGTCGAGCAGGGTGCGGCCTGCCAGCTCCGGGTGGGCGTGCGTCTGCGCGAAGTGCCCGGGCACGACCCGCGCCCCGAGCCGCCACTGGCCCGTGTGGGCGACGTCGTCACCGGCCAGCAGGCGCAGGAAGTGCGACTTGCCGGAGCCGTTGGAGCCGAGGACTGCGACCCGTTCGCCGTAGAAGACCTCCAGGTCGAACGGTTTCATCAGGCCGGTCAGTTCGAGACCCGCGCAGGTGACGGCCCGTACGCCGGTGCGGCCGCCCTTCAGGCGCATCCGGATGTCCTGCTCGCGGGGCGGCTCGGGCGGCGGCCCGGCCTCCTCGAACTTGCGCAGCCTGGTCTGCGCCGCCTGGTAGCGGGAGGCCATCTCATGGCTGACGGCGGCCGCCTGGCGGAGGCTGAGGACGAGCTTCTTCAGCTGGGCGTGCTTCTCGTCCCAGCGGCGGCGCAGCTCCTCGAAGCGGGCGAAGCGTTCCCGGCGGGCCTCGTGGTAGGTGGCGAAGCCGCCGCCGTGCACCCAGGCGTCGGCGCCGGCCGGCCCGGGTTCCACGGAGACGATCTTCTCAGCGGCGCGGGCGAGCAGTTCGCGGTCGTGGGAGACGAACAGGACCGTCTTGCGGGTCTCCTTCAGCCGCTCCTCCAGCCAGCGCTTGCCGGGCACGTCCAGGTAGTTGTCCGGTTCGTCCAGCAGCAGCACCTCGTCGGTGCCGCGCAGCAGCGCCTCGAGGACCAGCCGCTTCTGCTCGCCGCCCGAGAGGGTCCGCACCTGCCGCCACTGCGCACGCTCGTAGGGGACACCGAGGGCGGCCGTGGTGCACATGTCCCACAGCGTCTCGGACTCGTAGCCGCGCGCCTCGGCCCAGTCGGCCAGTGCCTGCGCGTAGGCGAGCTGGGCGGCCTCGTCGTCGACGGTCATGACGGCGTGCTCGGCCTCGTCGACGGCCCGCGCGGCTTCGCGGATGCGGGGCGGCGCGACGGAGAGGAGCAGGTCGCGCACGGTCGTCTCGTCCCGTACGGAACCCACGAACTGGCGCATGACACCGAGCCCGCCGCTGACGGTGACCGTGCCGCCGTGCGGCTTCAGCTCACCGGCGATCAGCCGGAGCAGGGTGGTCTTGCCGGCGCCGTTGGGACCGACCAGGGCGACGACGGCGCCTTCGCCGACCCGGAAGGACACGTCGCCGAGCAGGGTCCTCCCGTCGGGGAGGTGGTATTCGAGGTGCGCGGCTTCCAGGTGTCCCATGGGCAGGCATTCTCCGGGGCGCCCGTGACCTGGGGCAAACTCTTATCCGGCCGCGTCCACGGGCTGCCCGGCCGGTCCGCTCTCCCCCGCCCCCGCCGGGACGACGGCAGCGCCCTGCCAGGTCAGCGCCTTCCAGCCGTCGGACGGGGAGCCTTCCAGCACCACCACACCGGTGTTGCCCAGCGGCCGGGCGGCGGCGAAGGGCACGTCGACGTTGTCGGCGCGGGCGGCGGTCCACATGCGGATGGCCGCGCCGTGGCTGACCAGCGCGACGGTGCCGGCGCCGCTGTCCGCGGCCTCGGCGACGACGGCGTCGTACCGGGCCAGCGCCTCGGCGCCGTTCTCCCCGCCCGGCATGCGCAGCCCGGTGTCCCCGCCCGCCCACGCGAACACCGTGCGCATGTAGAGCTCACCGAAACCCGAGTCGCCGGGCACCATCTCCAGGTCCCCCGCGGACACCTCGCGGATACCGTCCCGGACGATCACCTCGAGGCCGCGTGCGGCGGCCAGCGGGGCGGCCGTGAGCCGGGTGCGGACGAGGGTGGAGGCGTACACGGCCTCGATGTCCTCGCCGGCGAGCGCCGCGGGGAGTGCGGCGGCCTGCCGCTCGCCGAGCTCGGTCAGACCCGGGCCGGGCACGGCGGTGTCCAGCAGGAAGTCGACGTTGGACGGGGTCTGGCCGTGCCGGACGAGGAGCAGGCGCATGCGGAGTCCTTCCGTGTCGGGCGGTGCCGGTCGGCTCCGGACGGTTCCGGGCACCCCGTGGGCCGACAACAAACGGCCGCTTCAGGGTATCCGGACCCACATGAGCCCAGACGTCGACCTCACCGTCCTCCGGCCCGGCCCGCACATGCTGCGCGACAAGCTGCTCGCGCTGGACTGCCGGCTCTTCCAGGTGGCCGCCGAGCGGCACTGGCCCGGCGCCGAGCGGGTGCTGCCGCGGCTGAGCCGCAGCGCCAACCACGGTGTGCTGTGGTTCGCGGCCGCCGCCACCATGGCCGCCGTCCGCACCCCGCGCGCCCGCCGCGCCGCGGCCCGGGGCCTGGCCTCGCTGAGCCTGGCCTCCCTGACCATCAACTCCCTCGGCAAGCGCTCGGTGCGCCGGCCCCGGCCGGTGCTGGACCCGGTGCCGCTGGTGCGGCAGCTGAAGCGGCAGCCGATCACCACGTCCTTCCCGTCGGGCCACTCCGCCTCGGCGGCCGCGTTCGCCGCCGGGGTGGCGCTGGAGTCGCCGGCCTGGGGCGCGGTGGTGGCGCCGGTGGCGATCTCCGTGGCGATGTCCCGGGTCTACACCGGTGTGCACTTCCCGAGCGACGTCCTCGCCGGTGCCGCTCTCGGCGTGGGCGCCGCGTACGCGGTCCGGGCCCTGGTGCCGACCCGGGCGCAGAGCAGCCCGCCGGCCCGGCCGCGGGCCGCGGCGCCGGCGCTGGAGGACGGCGCGGGCCTGGTGGTCGTCGCCAACAACGCCTCGGGCACCGCCGACCGGGCGCGCGCGCTGCGGGACGCCCTGCCCGGGGCGGAGGTCGTGGAGTGCGCACCGGAGGAGGTGCCGACCGAGCTGGAGAAGGCGGCGGCGCGGGCCCGGGTGCTGGGGGTGTGCGGGGGCGACGGCACGGTGAACACGGCCGCCGGCACCGCCCTGCGGCACGGCCTGCCGCTCGCGGTGCTGCCGGGCGGCACGCTCAACCACTTCGCCTACGACCTCGGCGTGGAGGACGTACGGGACCTCGCCGGGGCGGTCCGGCAGGGCGAGGCGGTGCGGGTGGACGTCGGCCGGTTCCGGGCCCCGGGCCGCGAGGGCGTCTTCCTCAACACGCTCAGCCTGGGCGTGTACCCGGAGCTGGTGCGCGTGCGGGAGCGCTGGTCGGGCCGGATCGGGGGCTGGCCGGCCGGGGTGCTCGGGGCGGTGCGCGTGCTGCGCGCCGACCGGCATCCGCTGGCGGTGGACGTCGGTGGCGAGACCCGCCCGCTGTGGCTGCTGTTCGTCGGCAACGGCGTCTACCACCGCAGGGGCCTGGCGCCCGGCCGCCGCGCGGACCTGGCGGACGGACTGCTGGACGTCCGGGTGGTGCACGGCAGCCGCCGGCCCGCGCTGCGCCTGCTCTCCGCGGCCGCGGCGGGCCCGCTGACCCGCTCCCCGGCGCACGCGGCGGTGCAGGTGGGCCGGCTGCGGCTGTCCGGGGTGGAGCCCGGCACGCCGCTGGCGTACGACGGCGAGGTCACCGAGGTGTCGGGCGAGGTGACGCTGGAGAAGCTGCCCGAGGCGCTGACGGTCTACCGGCCGCTCCCCCAGGGCTGACGAGGCGTCATTCCACATACCGAAACGGCGGTCTCATGATGTGGCATGCGGGCGTAGGGTGAACCCACCGACGACCCAGGGGGTACAGCGATGCCGAAGCCGCAGGAGACCGCCGTGTACACGCACGGGCACCACGAGTCGGTGCTGCGCTCGCACACCTGGCGGACCGCCGCCAACTCCGCGGCCTACCTGCTCGGTTCGCTCAAGCCGCACATGCGGATCCTGGACATCGGCTGCGGCCCGGGGACCATCACCGCCGACCTGGCGGCGCTGGTCCCCGACGGGCACGTCACCGGCGTCGACCACGCACCGGGGGTCCTGGAGCAGGCCCGCGCCACGGCCGCCGGGCGCGGCCTGACGAACGTCGACTTCGCCGTCGCCGACGTGCACGCCCTGGACCACCCCGACGACACCTTCTGCGTCGTCCACGCCCACCAGGTGCTGCAGCACGTCGGTGACCCGGTACAGGCGCTGCGCGAGATGCGCCGGGTCACGAGGCCCGGCGGCTTCATCGCCGTCCGCGACGCGGACTACTCGGCGATGACCTGGTACCCGGCGGTGCCCGGCCTCGACGACTGGCTCGAGGTGTACCTGCGGGTGGCCCGGGCGAACGGCGGCGAACCGGACGCCGGACGCCGGCTGAAGTCCTGGGCGCTGGCCGCCGGGCTCACCGACATCACGGCCACCTCCGCCACCTGGACCTTCGCCACGGCCGAGGAACGGGCCTGGTGGAGCGGGCTGTGGGCGGACCGCACCACCGCCTCCTCCTACGCCGGCCGCGCCACCGGGGGCGGGCACGCGACCGCCGGGCAACTGGCGGCGGTGGCGCGCGCCTGGCGCGAGTGGGGCGAGCGCGAGGACGGCTGGTTCGCGGTCCTGCACGGAGAGATCCTGTGCCGCAAGTGAGCCCGGTCCGCGCATTCCGGGACTGATCCCCGCATTCCGGGAAAACCGCAACACGGGAGGTTCACATCATGGTTCCCATCCTTCTGGTACTGCTCCTGGTGCTCATCCTCTTCGGCGCCGGATTCGCGGTGAAGCTGCTCTGGTGGATCGCCCTGGCCGTTCTCGTCGTCTGGCTGCTGGGGTTCCTGTTCCGCGGAACCGCGGCGAGCGGCTGCAGGGGCCGCTGGTACAGGTGGTGAATCACCCCCCGGCGAACCGGACGGACGTCCTCATTCCCGGGGCAGCAGCGGTCCCAGCGGCCCGAGGTCCAGGTTCAGGTCCTCGGGCCGCAGCCCGTAACGGTCGCGGAGCTCGGCCATCCGGTCCTCCAGGAGCATCAGGGTGAGCCCGATCCGCTCCTCCTGCTCCTCGGTCAGGTCGCCCACGTCGAAGCGGCGCAGTGCCTGCCGTTCCATCAGCTGCCGCAGCAGCTCCACGACCGTCAGGACGAGTTTGACCAGGTCACGCTCGACCGTGTCGGGCTCCAGGTCCAGACGGTTGGGGGGGTGGGGCGATGTGGGACGGGGCGAGGTCATGAGGACTCCTCGAACGGTGACGGCACCTGCGCGTTCACCGAGCTGATCAACGCGTTCAGGTCGATGCGGACCAGGTCGACGTCCGCGATGCGCAGCGTGACGTCACCGGTGATCACCACCCCGCCGGCCAGCAGCCGGTCGAGCAGGTCCACCAGGGCGACCTCACGGCGTTCGATGACGGTCACGTGCCTTCCCCACCCTCGTCCGTCCCGGTTTCGCCGGCGAAGGAGTACGGGGCCCAGGGGCCGGTGAGTTCCACCCTCAGCCCGGGAGTCTCGTCCTTCGCGTGGTCCACGATTTCCACGAATTCCTCGGAATGCGCACGCGGCACGAGATAGGCCGCGTTGAGCACGTTCCGCCCCGAGATCCCGGAAAGCGCGGGATTCTGCGGTGCGTGCAGCCGGGAATCCTCGGCCCGCTCGGCGAGCATCCGGTGCAGGCGGTCCGCGAAGGCCTCCGCCTTCTGCCACATGTCCTCGTGCGAACGGGTCTGCGCGCGCCGCTGCCGCAGATAGTCACGGCCCGACGCGGGCTTGGGAGCGGGCTGTTCCGGCTGGGCCTGTGCGAAGTCGGCGTACACCTTCACCCCCCATTCCACCCGGCCCTCCAGCCGGTCGAGGGTGCGCCGGAACTCGTCCTCCCTCGCCTCCATCATCGTCCGCACTCCGCTGTCGTCCCGGAAGACGGTCGCCAGGCGCAGCGGCAGCGGGGTGGTGACCGTGGTGAGCGCGTCGATCACGCCCTGGTGGGCGCGAGCGGTCGCGGTCAGCCAGTCCATGTCCTCCAGGCGGGCGCGCAGGGCGTCCTCGGCGAAGTCGGCCTCGGGGACCGTGCTGACGACCGCGACCAGCCCGTGGTGGTGCAGCAGTGCGGGCGGAGCGCCCCCGATGCCCGTCAACTGGGCCTGCAGGGGCGCGCCGAGAGGCCGGCAGACGGCGTACACGTACCGCAGTCCGGTCATTCTTCCTCCCTGGGCGCGCGGCGGGGCTCCAGCTCCAGTTCCTCCAGACGCGCCAGTCGTTCGCGCAACTCGGCGTTCTCACGGGCGAGTTCGTCCCGGCGGGCGCGGGAGGACAGGGCGGGGTCGCTCTCCCACCAGTCGATGCCCATCTCCTTCGCCTTGTCGACGGAGGCGACGATGAGCCGCAGTTTCACGGTGAGCAGTTCGATGTCGAGCAGGTTGATCCTGATGTCGCCCGCGATGACGACACCCTTGTCGAGCACGCGCTCGAGGATGTCGGCGAGGTTGGCACCCCCGCCCTGTTGTCCATAGGGCTCGGGGAACCGGCCGGGCGTCGTCATCGACGGCCCCCGTGCTCCGCGTACTCGGGCTCCTCTTCTTCCTCCTCGGCGCCCTCCTCGGGCTCCTCGGCCTCCTCGTACTCACCCTCGGGTTCGTACTCGCCCTCTTCCTCGGCCTCGTAGGGCTCCTCTTCCTCGGCCTCGTAGGGCTCCTCTTCCTCGCCCTCCTGGCCGTAGGCCTCCTCTTCGGCCTCCTCGCCCTCCTCCGGCTCCTCGGCCTCCTCCGCTTCCTCGGGCTCCTCGGTCTCGTAGGCCTCCTCGGCCTCCTCCGGCTCCTCGCCCTCTTCCGCCTCCTGCGCGGATTCCTCCTCCTCGGCGACGGCGTCCTCGTGGCTGCGGACGACCTCGCCGTCGCGGATCTCGCCGCGCCAGCCGTCCTCCGCCTCGCCCTTGAGGGTGATGAACCGGGCGTAGTTCTTCAGGTCGAGCCGGACTCGGCGGCCCTGGGCGCGCCAGATGTTGCCGGTCTTCTCGAAGAGGCCGCTCGGGTAGTACTCGATGACCAGCAGGACGCGGGTGAGGTTGTCGTCGAGCCGGTGGAAGGAGACGACGCCCTTCGTGGTGCCCTTGGCGCCCTCCGACGTCCACTGGATCTTGTAGTCGGGGATCTGCTCGACCGTGTGGCCCTTCCAGCTGCGGTTGGACCACCAGATCTTCGCCTGCCAGTCGGAGTTCGTGTCGTCGGCGCGGCTCGCGCTCTTCACGCCCTTGGCGAAGGTGCTGAAGTCCTGGTACTGGGTCCACTGGTCGTAGGCGGTGCGCACCGGGACGCCGACGTCGACGGACTCGATGATCACGGTCGGCTTGTTGCCGCCGCCCTTGCGCTTGCCCTTGCCGCCGCCCCCCAGGTTCTTCAGCTTGTCCATGACGGTGTCCTTGGCACGGGAGGCACCTATCTCGAGCGCGGAGCGCAGCGGGCCCTTGCCCTCGGCGACCTTACGGCCGGCGTCGAGGGCCAGCTTGGCGAAGCCCGGGCTGTTGCCCTCGGCGATGTCGTTGAGCTTGCCCGTGGTCTCGCCGAGCTTGCGGCCGAAACCGGTCAGCATGCGCTGGGCCTGAGCCGCCAGGTATTCCTGCACCTCCGCCTTCAGGCGGTCGGCGGCCTCGCTGTGGGCCAGGTCGGTGAGGGGGTTGTTCTTCGCCGCGCCGGTGGCCCCGCCCGCGGCCTTGCCCGCCGCGGACGTCGCGGATCCGAGGGTCTCGGTCATCCTTCATCGCCGCCCTTCGGCTGCCGGGACCGCGTGGCGTCGCCGGCCGCGGCCGTCTTCTTCGCGGCCGTCCTGCCGGCCGCCTGGGTCTTCTTCACCGTCTTCTTGGCGGGGGCCTTCGCCGCCGCCTTCTTCGCGGGGGCGGCCTTCTTCGCGGGGGCCGCCTTCTTCGCCGGAGCCTTCTTGGCCGCCCGTTTCACCGGGGCCCGGGAGCCGTCCCCGGCCGCCTCTTCCCGCTCCTCCTGCTCCTGCTCCTGCTCCTGCCTGGGCTCCTCGTCCCCGGCCTCCTCGCCTTCCCCGGTCTCCTCGGGGCCGGTGTCCGGGACCACGCCCGAGAGCCGGTCGCGGACCTGGGCGGTGCGGCCGTGCAGCCGGTCGGCGAGCGCGTTCATCTGCCGTTCGGCCATGGCACCGGTGGCGGCCTTGCCGACGCCCCGCATGTCCTCGCGGAGCTGGTCGCCGATCTCCTTGAACTGCGGGTTGTTCCGCAGCTGCTGGTTCACCAGGTCCGCGAGCCCTCGCGGGCCGAGGTTGAGTTTCTTGCCGGCCACCAGGGAGCCGACCGCGAGGGCCATCTTCATCTTCTTGGTACGTCCGAGGACGTATCCGGCCCCTATCGCGAGGCCCAGTGCCGTTCGGTTCATCGTCCCGTCCCGTTGCCCGTCGTGTTGCCGGAGCCCATCGCGTGCTCCAGCCGGTCGAGGAGTTCGTCCTCGCGCCGGTCGAACTCCTCCTCGGTGATCTCGCCCGCCTCCAGCTGTTCCTCGAGGCGGGCGAGTTCCGCCCGTACGGTGGCGGGGTCGTAGTAGATCCGCTCCGCCTCGTGGAGCACCTGCCTGATCGCCCACGCGCTGCCGCGCACCGGCGCGAACGGCAGCAGCAGCACTTCGCTGATCAGTCCCATCCGCTACTCCCTCCGCTCGGCGGGGCGCTACTGCGCTCCGGCGTCCGCGCCGGCCGTGGTGCCCGCGGGCTCGGCGGGGCCGGGCTCGACGAAGCTGTACGGCGGCAGCGGTCCGTTGACCCGCAGGTCGACATGGGCGAGGGACTGGCGGGCCCGCTCCACGGCGGCCAGGAAGCCGTCCGCGGTGCCGCGGTCCACCAGGAACGACACGTTGACCAGCCAGCCGGTGGACTCGGGGCCCACGCTCACCGCGTCGGTGACCGGGGCCAGCAGCCGCTGGATCTCGGCGGCGTCCTCGGCCTCCTTGGCCTTGACCGCGGCGGCCACCATCTCGCCGAGCCGGATCTTGTCGTCGTAACTGCCGCCGCCCGCCTTGCGGTTGGCCTCGGCGAGCGCGCGCAGCTCCGGGCTCTCGGCCATCACGCGGTGCAGGACGGCCTCTTCCACGTGCGTGGCCTTGACGTTGTACTCGACCTTGCCGTCCAGCGCCTGCAGGCGCTCCTTGTAGTGCGTGGCGCGGTCGGCGAGCACCTCGGTGACCGCGGCGTCGTCCGCGGCGACACTGCCGAACCGCATGGGCAGCACACAGCCGTCCGCTTCCGCCTCGGCGAGGACGCTCTGGTGGGCGAGCAGGTCCCGGCGCTTGGGGCGCAGCCCCTCGGGGGCGTCACTGACGATCGCGGCGAGGTCGCCCTCCTTCAGGACGCGCACGGGCATGGGTGGCTCACCCACCCCGCCCATGCCTTCGGGGAGCGGGGGGTGCGAGCTCGCGGTGACGGCGTAGACGTACGTGCTCACTCCTGCTCCTCCTTCCTGCGCGCGGCCGTGGTCTTGCGGGCTCGCGGCCTGGACTCCTGGTCGCCTTCCGAGCGTGCCTGCTTGAAGGCGTCCGAGATGGTCTCGGCGGCGCCGGACAGCGCCCCCTTGGACTTGCCTCGGGCGCCGGACTCGGTGATCTCGCCGACGAGGTCGGGCAGGCCCGGGCTCTTGCGGGGGCCGGCCTCGAGGTCGAGCCGGTTGCACGCCTCGGCGAAGCGCAGGTAGGTGTCCACGCTCGCGACGACGACCCGTACGTCGATCTTGAGGATCTCGATCCCGACCAGGGAGACCCGCACGAACGCGTCGATGACGAGTCCCCGGTCGAGGACGAGTTCCAGTACGTCGTAGAGGCCGCTGCTGCCGCCTCCGCCGCCGGACTGCTGTGCCGGGACTACGGTCATGCCGACCGCGCCTCCTTGTCTGTGTGAGGGTCGTGACGTTCTGTGAATGGGTCGCGGGAGGGCGCCCTAGGACCTGCGCGCGTCGGCCCGCCCGCGTTCGTACCGGCGGACGCGCCGGTAGCCGGTGAGCTGTCCCCGCGGGTCGAGGTCGACCTGGTAGCTCGCCATCAGGCTCATCGTGTCGGGAACCCTGGCGATCTCGAGGACCTCCACCTCCAGGGACCAGCCGTCCTGGGTCTGTTCGAAGGACGAGACCTGTTCGGGTTCGAGGCCGGTGAGTTCCGCGAGCTGGGCGCGCGCCTGGCGCAGCACCTCCATCGGGCTCGGCCGCTGCTCCTGAGCCATGTGCTGGTCCGTGTCCTCCTGCGGCTCCTGTGCGTTCTGGGATTGCTGCGATTCGCGGGTTTTCTGTGAATCCTGCGAATCCGGTGTGTTCTTTGTGTTCGACATGGCCACCTCTCCCTCCGTGTGGCCGCAAGGGCGTTGGCCAAACATGGAAGAGGGCACGGGTCGCCGACGCGGGCCGTCGGGCCTGCGCAGGGACGGTAGGTGCATCAGCCACGCAGTGCGTCGAGCCGGCGCCGGGCGAGGCCGAGCGCCCGTCCGCGGCCCGGCAGGCCCGCCCAGGGATCGGTACGGGCCTGCGCGACGGCGGTCTGGGCGTAGGCGTTGCGCTGCACGTCCGGATAGAGCCGGTCGCCGCGGTCCTGCTTGCGGGCGGCGGTGGTGAGCCGGTCGGGGTGCTCGGCGGCCAGCAGCTCGGCGATGTCCCGGGCGAAGGCGCGGACCTCGTCGACGTCGTGCCGCCCGCTCAGGGGCACGACGACGTGCAGTCCGCGCGAGCCGGTGGTCATCGGCGCCGAGGGCAGCCGCAGATCGTCCAGCAGGCCGTGCAGCAGCCGGGCCGCCTCCCGGGCCGCCGCGAAGCCGGCGGCCGTGCCACCCGGGGGATCGAGGTCGATGACCATCCGGTCCGGGTGGTCGGCGCCGTGACCGCGGTCGGTCCGGGAGAGCCACCGGTGCAGGGTGAGACAGGCCTGGTCGGCGAGGAAGACCAGGGTGGCGGTGTCGTCGCAGGTCACGTGCGTGACCGTGCCGTCCTCCTTGGCGACCTCGGCCCGGGTGATCCAGTCCGGGTAGTGGTCCGGGGTGTTCTTCTGCATGAACCGCGGACCGTCGAGGCCGTCCGGGTACCGCTCCAGCATCAGCGGACGGCCACGCAGGTGCGGCAGCATGAACGGCGCGACGGACCGGTAGTAGTCGACGAGGTCGCCGGTGTACTCCGTCGCGCCGCCCCCGCCGGGGAAGAGCACCTTGCCGGACCGGTGCACCCCGACCGTGCGGCGGCCCGCCCGAACCGTCCGCACGTCGTCGCTCATCGCACGACCGCCTCCTCCACCAGCAGCCGTCCGGCCGCGGCGATCGCCGTCGCGTCGATGCCCGCGGCGTGCAGCTGCTCGTCGGGTGCGGCCGAACCCGGCATCGTGCGCACGGCGAGCCGGACCAGCCGGGGCACGGGCCTGCCGTCGGTGAAGGCGTCGAGGACCGCGTCGCCGAGGCCGCCCTCCTCGTGGTGGTCCTCGACGGTGAGCAGGCAGCCGGTCTCCTCGGCGGCCTGCCGAAGCGTGTCGCGGTCCACGGGCTTGACCGAGTACAGGTCGACCACCCGGACCCGGATGCCCTCCTCCTGGAGGGCGTCGGCGGCCGCCAGCGCCTCGTGCACGGTCACCCCGGCCGCGACGACGGTCAGCCGGTCCTCGCCGGAGGAGCGCAGCACCTTGCTGCCGCCGACCGGGAACCGCTCCTCAGGGCCGTAGATCACCGGGGTCCCGCCGCGCGAGGTGCGCAGGTAGCGGATGCCGTCCAGGTCGGCCATGGCCGCGACCAGCTGGGCGGTCTGGTTGGCGTCGCACGGGTACAGCACGGTCGAGCCGTACAGCGCCCGGAACATCGCCAGGTCCTCCAGACCCATCTGCGAGGGCCCGTCCTGGCCGATCGCGACGCCCGCGTGGGAGCCGACCAGGTTGATGCCCGAGCCACTGATCGAGGCCATGCGCAGGAAGTCGTGGGCGCGGGTGAGGAAGGCGGCGAACGTCGCGGCGTAGGGCACGTGGCCGCGTGCGGCCAGGCCGACGGCCGAGGCGACGAGCTGCTGCTCGGCGATGTAGCACTCGAAGAAGCGGTCCGGGTGCTCCTTGGCGAACTGCTCGGTGCGCGTGGAGTCGCCGACCTCGCCGTCCAGGGCGACGACGTCGCCGCGGGCGGTGCCGAGCGCCGCGAGGGCCTCGCCGAAGGCGTTGCGGGTGGCCACCTTCTCGCCCTTGTCGTAACGGGGGAGCTCCAGGGAGCCGTCGGACACGGCCTGCGACGTGCGGACGGCGGGCGGCTCCTGCACCCGGACGGTGAGGTGGCGCGGACCGCCCAGTTCGGCGATCGCCTCCTCGGCCTCCGGCAGCGGCTTGCCGTGCAGGCCCTCGCGGTCCTGGACGGCGGCGACTCCCTTGCCCTTGAGGGTGCGGGCGAGGATCACGGTGGGCTGTCCGGTCGTCGAGGCCGCCTCGCCGTAGGCGCGGTCGACGGCGTCCACGTCGTGGCCGTCGACCTCCACGGTGTGCCAGCCGAACGCCTGGAAGCGGCGGGCGTAGGCGTCGAGGTCGTGGCCGTGGCGGGTGGGGCCGCGCTGGCCGAGGCGGTTGACGTCGACGATCGCGGTCAGGTTGTCGAGGTGCTCGTACGCGGCGTGCTCGGCGGCCTCCCAGACCGAGCCCTCGGCGAGCTCACTGTCGCCGCACAGCACCCACACCCGGTAGCCGGCGCGGTCCAGGCGTTTACCGGCCAGCGCGATACCGACGCCGACCGGCAGGCCCTGGCCGAGCGAGCCGGTGGCCGTCTCCACCCACGGCAGCCGCCGCGGGGAGGGATGGCCCTCGAGCCTGCTGCCGAGCTTGCGGAAGGTGCGCAGTTCGCCGTCCTCGATCGCGCCGGCCGCCTTGTACGCGGCGTACAGCAGGGGCGAGGCGTGCCCCTTGGAGAGGATGAAACGGTCGTTGCCGGGATGGTCGGGGCGCTCGAAGTCGTAGCGGAGGTGGTGGGCGAGCAGTACCGCCATCAGGTCCGCGGCCGACATGGACGACGTCGGGTGTCCCGACCCGGCCGCCGCGGCGGCCCGCACGCTGTCCACGCGCAGCTGCTGCCCGAGTTCGACGAGTCCGGCGCTGTTCATGAGTCTCCTTCCGACGGGATGTCAGGGCGTTTGACGGGGCCCGGGGCGGGGTGGCCGCCCGGGGATCCGGAGCCGGGCAGGTCCTTGGCGGGTTCGCCGCCCGGCTGGTTCTTCGCGGGTTCGCCGCCCGGCTGGTTCCTGGTGGGTTCGCCGCCCGGCTGGTTCCTGGTGGGCTCGGCGGCCGGGGGCCTTCGCTCGGGGCTGTCGCCCGGCCGGTCTCCCGCGGGATCCCCGCCGGTGTCCGCGGCCAGGGCCGCGCCCGGCCCGGTCCCGGCCGGCCGGCCGCCTGCGCCGGGGACGCGCGCCAGTTCCGGGGAGGCCGTGTCCAGCGGCACGGACCAGGACCGTACGAGGCCCAGCTGGACGCCCTGGCGCGGCAGCACGGCGTCCAGGAGCCAGTCGGCGGCGACCCGGACGCGGTTGCCGGGCATGGCGGCCAGGTGGTAGCCGCGGGTGACGAGACCGGCGGGCGGGCCGGACAGCGGTACGCCGAGCGGGTCGGCGGCGGCCTTGACGCCGCCCAGGTCGACGACGAAGCCCAGGTCGCGGTGGCGGTAGGGGCGGCGCTCGCCGAGCCCGAGCGACGCGGCCACGTTGCGCGCGGCGGTCCTGCCGTGCCGCCAGGCGTGCTGGGCCGTCATCGGCGTGTACTTTCCCGGGTTGCCGAGGTCGGGCACGGCGGCCGCGTCACCGCACGCGAACACCTCGGGCCTGCCCGGCACCTGGAGGTACGGGTCGACGAGGAGGCGTCCGCGTTCCAGGGGCTGCCCGGTGTTCTCCACGAGCGGGTCGGGCCGGACGCCGACGCACCAGACGAGGCTGCGGGTCTCGACGAAGTCGCCGTCGGTGAGCAGGACGCCGTCGTGGGTGGCTTCCTTCACGGAGGTGCCCATCCGCACCTCCACACCGCGCTCACGCAGTACACGGCCGGCCGTACGGGAAAGCCGTTCGTCCATCTCCGGCAGGACGCGCGGCGCGATGTCCAGAAGCATCCAGCGGGGCCGCATGCCCAGCCGCCGCAGCTGCAGGCGTGCCAGCCGGTCGGTGAGCATCTGCATGTGCGCGGCCACTTCGGTACCGGTGTAGCCGGCGCCGACCACCACGAAGGTGCACCGGGCGGCGCGGCTCTTGGGATCGTCGGACCCGGCGGCGAGTTCTATCTGCCGGGTGACGTGGTCACGCAGGTACAGCGCCTCGGGCAGGCCGCGGAAGCCGTGCGCGTGCTCGGCGACGCCGGGGATGGGCAGCAGTTTGTTGACGCTGCCCACGGCGAGGACGAGACGGTCGTAGGCAAGCGTGCCGGTGCCGCCCTCGGGGTCGGTGTAGTGCACGGTGCGCCCGTCCAGGTCGACGCCGTCGGCCTCGCCGAGCACGGGGCGCACCCCGGGCAGGGTGCCGGAGAGGGAGACGGCGACGCGGCGCGGTTCCAGGATTCCGGCGGAGACCTGCGGCAGCAGGGGCAGGTACAGGAAGTAGTCGGTCGGGTTCAGCAGGGTGATGTGGGCCCGGTGCCGGGTCAGCCGGGAGAGGGTGCGGGCCGCCCGGTATCCGGCGAAGCCGGCGCCGACGATCACTATGCGGGGTCGACTCACGGTGCGCCTCCGGCGGTGTGGCTCGTCCGAGGCCTACCGCGTCCCCCTGGTCAGGGCCGCCAAACGCCGGGGCGACGGAGCGTTTCGCCCCGTCCCCGTCCGGTTACCCGGGGCGCGGCCCCACCCGACCCCGTCCGACCAGACACGACCGCTCGTGTCGCGGAGGTATCCCCCATGCCCGAATACGGCTATTTCCTGGCGACCGAGGAACACGGTCCCGCCGAACTCGTGGAACAGGCCCGCATGGCCGAACAGGCCGGCTTCCAGGCGCTGTGGATCTCGGACCACTACCACCCGTGGAACGACGCGCAGGGCCAGAGTCCGTTCGTCTGGTCGGTCATCGGAGCGCTGTCGGAGGCGGTGTCGCTGCCGATCGAGACGGCGGTGACCTGCCCCACCGTGCGGATCCACCCGGCGGTGGTGGCGCAGGCCGCGGCGACCAGCGCGGTGATGACGGGTGGCCGTTTCCGGCTCGGCGTCGGCACCGGCGAGGCCCTCAACGAGCACATCCTCGGCGACGCCTGGCCGCCGCTGCACATCCGGCTGGAGATGCTGGAGGAGGCCATCCAGATCATGCGCCGGCTGTTCACCGGTGAGGAGGTCAACCACCACGGCACGCACTACACGGTGGAGAACGCCCGCCTCTACACCGTTCCCGACGAACCGGTGCCCGTCGACATCTCCGGCTTCGGCCCCAAGGCGACCCAGCTCGCCGCCCGGGTGGGCGACGGCTACATCACGATGGCGCCGGACGAGGAGATGGTCACCCAGTTCCGCAAGGGCGGCGGGGGCAGCACCAAGCTCGTCAGCGGCGGTACGAAGGTGTGTTACGGCTCCGACCGCGACGAGGCCGTCCGCCGGGTGCGCGAGCTGTGGGCCAGCGAGCTGCTGCCCGGCGAGATGAACCAGATCCTGCCCTCGCCGCGCCACTTCGAGCAGCTGCAGCCGCTGGTCACGGAGGAGAAGGTCCGGGAGAGCCGGGTCTGCGGCGACGACGTCGACGAACATGTCTGCGCCCTGGCCGCGTTCGCCGACGCGGGCTTCGACCGGGTGTACGTCAACCAGATCGGCCCCGACCAGCGCGGCTTCTTCGACTTCTACCGGACGAAGGTGCTGCCGCAGCTGACGGGAAACGGGCGCTGAGCCGGAAAGGGGCCGGGCCGGGGCCGGGGCCGGGCGGCGGTCTCCGGTCAGGCCCGGTGGTGCGGCCCCTCGGGGTCGATGTCGCCGGGACGCGGGGACTCCGGCTCGCGCAGGCCCGGTGCCGTGGGCGGCACGGACGGCATGGGCGGGTACGGCCGGGTGCCGGCGGCGCCGTGAGCGGGAGCAGCGGCGGGGTGCGCGGGGTGGGGGTGCTCCGGGCGGGCCGCGCCGCGCAGCGCGTACGCGACGGCGCCCAGGATCGCGGCGGTGATCAGCGCGGCCGCCCAGCCGGGCAGGCCGGCGGCCAGGCCCAGGCCCAGGGCCACCGCGAGCGCGCCGCCCGCGTACAGGGCGACGGCGCCGGACGCCGCGTACAGCAGGGCCGTACGGCGTTGCTTGCGGCTCTGCTCGCGCAGTTCGTCCCGCACGGTTTCGCGCGCCACCTGCGCCAGTTCGTCGACCAGGTGCTTGTCCAGGTGCTCCAGATGATCCAAGCGGTCCATACCGCGCGGGTACCCGTACGCACGTGCGGATAACGCGTCCGGACGACGCGGCCGTGCGGTCGGCCGGAGGGGATCGCGTGAAGCGATCTCCTCTCCCGGCCACCGCCAACTAGGCTCGTACTCATGGAGATTCAGGGCGCCGCACTGCGCATCTACGTCGCCGACCTCGACACCGCGATCCCCTTCTACGAGCGCCTGACCGGCGGCACGGCGATGCGTTTCGCCCGCGGCGGGGTGCAGGTCGCCGCGGTCGGCTCCTTCCTGCTGATGAGCGGCCCCGAGGCCGAGCTGGAGCTGCTGCGCAAGGTGACGGCGACCATCGCCGTGAAGGACGTCGAGGAGGCCCACCGGGTCCTCACCGGCCTCGGCGCCCGGATCATCGCGGGCCCGGTCGCGACGCCGGTGGGCCGCAATCTGATCGCGATGCATCCGGACGGAGCCGTGTTCGAGTACGTGGACCAGGCGGGCTGAGCCGCGCTGGGCGGAAATTCCGCTCGCGGCACGCCGGCCGCGGCATACAGTCGGCGTTCGGTGCGGATCGTATGCACTCATCGCATACACGCGGCACGTACACGCACGTACACGAAGGGACACCACGGCGGATGAGCGAGCGGCACACCTACCGGGTCATCGTCCGGGGCACCTGGGCCGGACTGACCGAGGAAGCGCGGGCACGGCTGCTGGCCGAGGCCGCCGACCACGGGATGACGAGCATGCGGTTCACCGAGGAGGGCTCGCTGTCGTACCAGCCGTCGCCGCTCAAGCACTTCTCCATGCGGTACGTGGTGGTCTCGGACGCGGCGGACGGCGAGGAGATGGCGGCGGCGATCGCCGAGGACCGGGCGGAGACCGCGCTGCGCGGCCTCGGCTACGGCTGCACCGGTCTGCGGTCGACCGTGACGGACCTCGACACCATGAAGGTGAACTTCAAGCCCGCATCTCGGCGGTGATCGCCCACCGCTCGTGGTCACGCCAGGCTCCGTCGACGTAGATCATCTTCGGTGAGAAGCCCTCCAGGCGGAACCCGGCGCCGCGGGCGAGGGCGATGGACGCGGTGTTGCGGGGCTGCGCGTTGATCTCCAGCCGGTGCAGCCGCATCGGCCCGAACGCGTGGCCCACCACCAGGTCGAGGCCCTCGCGCATCAGCCCGCGACCGGCGGCGTGGGCGAAGGCGCCGTAGCCGAGGGCGCCGCACTGGAAGCCGCCGCCGACGATGTTGTTGATGTTGATGAACCCGGCGATGGCCCCGTCGTGCTTCTCACAGACCAGGAATCCGGCCTTCGCCGGGTCCTCGATCAACCGCCCCGCGTACGCCGTGTACGCCTCTTCGGTGGCCGGCGGGAACAGCCACGGCTGGTGCAGGTCCTTGCTCTCCCGGACCCGGGCGGTGAACTCCGGGCCGTCCTCGTAGGTGAAGTGGCGTATCCCCACGCGGGGGCCTTGGGCGAGGTATCGGGACTCGGCATGGGGCATCCGGCCAGCTTACGATGCCTTCGGCCCGGCGTCCCGCGGAGGCCGGGAGCCCCCGTGGTCAGCGCAGCGCGGGTTCGTCGAGCGTCAACGTGCCCGCGTCCGCGTCGAGTTCCGCGACGCATCCGAACGGGATCGTCACCGCTGAGTCGCAGTGGCCGAATCCGAACTCCTCGACGACGGGGACGCCGCCGAGGGCTCCCAACCGGTCGGTGAGCAGGGCGCGCACCCGGTCGAGGCCCTCGCACCGCTCCCAGGACCCGAGCAGCACCCCGTGCACCCCCTCGAGCCAGCCCGCGCGCAACAGCTGGGTGAGATAGCGGTCGAGGCGGTAGGTCTCCTCGCCCACGTCCTCCAGGCACAGCAGTCCGCCGCGCGCCGAAGGCCGTGCGTGCGGGGTGCCGCACTCGGCGGCGAGCAGGCACAGGCAGCCGCCGAGGGTGACGCCGCGGGCCCGGCCGGGGACCAGGGCGCGGCCGCCGGAACGAAGGGTGCGGACGGTCTCCGGGGCGAAGAGGGTGGCCCTCAGGTGCTCCTGTGCCCGCGTGTTCTTGATGAAGTCGGCACCGGCCGCCATCGGGCCGTGCAGGGTGGCGAGCCCGAGCCGGGTGGCGAAGGCCTCGTGGAGTGCGGTGATGTCGCTGAAGCCGACGAACACCTTCGGTCCGGCCGCCCGCATCGCCTCCCAGTCGAGCAGGTCGACGATCCGCTGGACCCCGTATCCGCCTCGGGCGCACAGCACCGCGTCCACGGCCGGGTCGCACCAGGCGCACTGCAGGTCGGCGGCGCGGTCGGCGTCCGTGCCCGCCAGGTAGTCGAACTCCGGGTGCCGGTCGAGGACGTGCGGCGCGACGACCGGGTCGAGGTCCCAGCCCCGCAGCACGTCCAGCCCGGCCTGCAGTCGCTCCTCCGGCACCGGGCCGCTGGGGGCGACGACGGCCACCCGGGCTCCGGCGGCGAGGCGGGCGGGGCGGGCCAGCTGCTTCACGTGACGATCTCCGGGGCCGGGACGCCGGCCAGGTGCAGGCCGAACACCTGAGCGTACAGGGACAGCTCCGCCTCCAGCGCCCTGATCAGCGTCCCGGCCCGCCGGAAGCCGTGCCCCTCGCCCTCGAAGGTGAGGTAGGCGTGGGGCACGCCGCGTCCTTCGATCCGGGCGAGGAGGCGTTCGCACTGCGCGGGCGGGCAGATGACGTCGTCCAGGCCCTGGAGCAGCAGGAACGATGCGGTGATCTGGTCGGCGTGCTCGGCCGGCGACCGCTCCGCGTAGCGTCCGGGCACCTCGGCGAACGGTCCGACCAGGGTCTCCAGGTAGCGTGACTCGAAGTCGTGGGTCTGACCCGATGCCCAGGTCGTGAGGTCGAGCACGGGGTAGGCGATGGTGGCGCAGGCGTAGACGCCGGTCGTGGCCAGCGAGGCGGCGGCGGTCCAGCCGCCCGCGCTGCCGCCCCGGATCGCGAGCCGGTCGCGGTCGGCGGTGCCCTCGTCGGCGAGGGCGAGGGCGACGGCCGCGCAGTCCTCGACGTCGACCACGCCCCACTGCTCGCGCAGCCGGTCGCGGTACGCGCGGCCGTAGCCGGTGGAGCCGCCGTAGTTCACCTCGGCGACCCCGATGCCGCGCGAGGTGAAGTAGGCGATGGCCAGGTCCAGTACGAGCGGCGCCCGGCTGGTGGGGCCGCCGTGCGCCCACACGACGTACGGCGGCAGTTCGCCGCCGGGTGCGACGCAGCCGGGGTGGCGGGGCGGGTAGACGTGGGCGTGTACCTCGCGGCCCTGGGGGCCGGTGAAGGTGCGGATCTGCGGTTCCGGGTAGTGGGCGGGGTCCACCGGGTCGCGGTGCGGGGCTCCGATCACCCGGGCACGGCCCGTCCGGGTGTCCAGTGCGACGACCTCGTAGGCGCTGCGCGGGCCGGCTCCGACGGCCGTCACCCGGTCCCCCCGGGCCGCGAGGGTGGGTGCGAACTCGGTCCAGGGGCCGGCCGCGTCGACGAGCTCGCCGGTCTCGGGATCCAGTATCCCGAGTGCGGTCGGCCCGCGACCGTGGACGACGGCGATCAGCCCGTTCGCCAGCGGCGCGAACCAGCGCTGCCCGAGCCTCCACAGCGGTCCGGCGAACTCCTCCTCGCGGGGGCAGAGCGGGACGCCGTCGCGGTAGAGGTTCCACCAGCCGCTGCGGTCGCTCGCATACAGCAGACCGCCGTCCGGCGACCATTCGCACTGGGCGACGGACTCCCGAGGTCCCCCGGCCACCGTGCGTACGGTGTGCAGGGTGCCGTCGCCGGCGACCTCGGCGCGCAGCAGTTCGGTGCCGTCCCACGGCATCCGCGGATGGTCCCACGCCAGCCAGGCGGCCTGCCTCCCGTCGGGCGACAGCCGCGGCCCGGTCACGAACCGGTGCCGTTCGCCGGTGAGTTCACGGATCGCGCCCCGGTCGGAGGCGGCGGATCCGTCCAGCGGTACGGCGGCCAGGACGCGGCGCAGGTCGCCGGGTCCGTCGCCGGTGAACTCCTCGAGCACGCACCACACTTCGCCCCGGTCCGGCAGCAGCAGCGGATCGGCCCAGCGCAGTCCGCCGCCCACCGGCGACACGGGGGTCAGCGGGCGCGGCTCGCCGCCGGGCTCGTACCGGTAGAGCCGCTGGTCGGGGAAGTGGGTGAACACCACGAGGGGTCGTTCGCCGAAGACCTCTCCGGCCCACGGCTGTCCACCGTATTCGATCACCCGGCTGCGCACGTCCCACGGCGCCGGCAGCACCGGCTCGGCGGTGCCCCGCGCCCCTCGTCTGACGAGCGTCCGCCGGCCGCCCTCCTCGGGCCGGGGCTCCGTCCACCACGTCTCGTCGCCGACGTGGCAGACCCAGTCGGGCTGCCCGTCGTGCGCGGCGGCCAGGGCCGCGTCGATGGGCGAGGGCCAGGAACCGTAGGCAAGTGTCCGCACGCCGTCTCCCCCTTTGCCTAGGCCGACCGCAGGAAACGGTCGAGGACGCGGACGCCGAAGTGGAGCGCCTCGACGGGGACCCGTTCGTCGACGCCGTGGAACAGCCCCTGGTAGTCCAGGTCCTCGGGGAGCTTCAGCGGCGCGAATCCGTAAGCGGTGATGCCCAGCCGGGAGAACTGCTTGGCGTCCGTGCCGCCGGACATGCAGTACGGCACCACGTGCCCCTCGGGCGCGAACTCCTGGACGGCGGCCCGCATCCGGGCGTACGTCGGGGAGTCGACCGGCGCCTGGAGGGCGACCTCGCGATGGTGGAACTCCCAGTCCACGTCCGGCCCGGTCAGCCGGTCGAGGGTGGCGCGGAACTCGTCCTCGCCGCCGGGCAGGTACCGTCCGTCGACGTAGGCGACCGCCTCGCCCGGAATGACGTTGACCTTGTAACCGGCCTCCAGCACGGTCGGGTTGGCGCTGTTGCGGACGGTGGCCTCCACGAGCCTCGCGGCGGGGCCGAGCTTGTCCAGCAGCAGCTCCACGTCGTCCAGGCCCGTGTCGAGGCCGTAGAGGGCGGCGAGTTCGGTGAGGGCCGCGCGCACGGTCGGGGTGAGCCGTAGCGGCCACTCGTGCTCGCCGATGCGGGTGACGGCGGCGGCGAGCCGGGTCACCGCGTTCTCCCCGTTGACCTTGGAGCCGTGTCCGGCGCGGCCCCGCGCGGTGAGCTTCAGCCAGGCGGTGCCGCGCTCTCCGGCGGCGATGGGATACAGCTGCCGCCCGCCGCCGTCGTGGAAGGTGAACGCGCCCGACTCGCCGACGGCCTCCGTGCAGCCCTCGAACAGCCCGGGGTGCCGGTCGGCGAGGAACCCCGAGCCGTCCTCGGCGCTGGCCTCCTCGTCGGCGGTGAAGGCCACCACGATGTCCCGCCGGGGCCGTACGCCCGCCCGGGCCCAGGAGCGCACCACGGCGAGGATCATCGCGTCCATGTTCTTCATGTCGACGGCTCCGCGCCCCCACACGACCGAGTCGCGGACCTCGCCGGAGAAGGGGTGGACGCTCCAGTCGCGGGCCTCGGCGGGCACCACGTCCAGGTGTCCGTGGACGAGCAGCGCGTCGGCGGACGGGTCGGTGCCCTCGATCCGGGCGACGACGTTCGTACGCCCCGGGGTCCTCTCCAGCAGCACCGGCTCCAGCCCGGCCCCGGCGAGCCGTTCGGCCGTGTACTCGGCGGCCGGGCGTTCCCGGCAGTCGCCGCCGCCCCGGTTGGTGGTGTCGATCCGGATCAGTTCGGAGGTGAACCGGACGACCTCGTCCAGTGCCCGCTCGTCAGCCATACTGTTCCTCCACCGCGGCCGAGACGATCGTGGTGACCGCCTTGAAGGTCCGGATCCCCTGGTACATGGTGCCGCTGGTGTACGCCACCTTCCGCTCCCCGGTCCGGTCCACGCCCGGCACGACGGTCGCGGCGAGGGCGAGGTGCTCGGCGTCGAACTCCAGGGCGATGGTGAACGGGCCCGCGAGCGCGGGCTCCTGCCGTACCGCCAGGGCGGCCGCCTGTTTCGCCGCGGCGCGGATGTCCGCGGCGGTTCTGGCCGGAGTGCGGCACACGGCAGCGTACCGCGACACGTGGTCCTTGACGGCGACCTTGAGCGCCCCGGGCGCGTACCCGAGCGCGTCCTCGCAGGCCACGTCGTCGCCGGTGACGAGGACGACGGGTACCCCGTACTCGGCGACGACGTGCGCGTTGAGCAGTCCCTCGCTCGCCCGCTCGCCGTCCAGCCACACCCCGGTGATGGAGTTGGCCAGGTAGGTGTGCGCGAGGACGCCTTCCATGCCGGCGCCCGCGTGGTAGCCGACGAACGCGACGCCGTCGACGTCGCCGTGCTGCACGCCCTCGACCATGGACAGCGACTTGTGCCGTCCGGTGAGCATCTGCACCCGTTCGTCGAGCTGTTCGAGGAGCAGGTTGCGCATGGTCGCGTGGGCCTCGTTGACGAGTACCTGCTCCGCGCCGCCGTCGAAGAAGCCGAGCGCGGCGGCGGCCACGTCGGAGGTGAACATCGCGCGGCAGCGTTCCCACTGCGGTGTCCCCGGCAGGACGTCGGCCGGCCAGGTGACTCCCGTCGCGCCCTCCATGTCCGCACTGATGAGGATCTTCATACGACGTCACGCTACGCGTCGTGGGACCCCCGGGCCAGGACCGGACCCGTCCTGGCGTCGGGCGCCCCGGGTGGCCGGGGCGTCAGTCCTCGTGGCCGAGTTGGAGGTCGCGTTCCGTCCTGCCGCCGCCCGCCACCTGGAGCACGGTGGCCACGGGCGGGTATCCGGCCGCGATGACGGTGTACTCGCCGGAGGAGAGGTCGACGAACCTGAATGTTCCGTCGCTGCCCGTGGTGAGCGTGTCGACGACGTTGCCGGCGGCGTCGAGGAGGGTGACGCGGGCGTCCGCGACGGGGCGTCCGCCACCGGCCCGGACGGTGCCGCGCAGCAGGGCACCGCCGGCGAGTTCGACGTCCTGGCGGGTCTCCCGGGAGGCCTGGACGGTGACGGGGAGCGCGGCGGGCCGGAAGGCGGGCGCGCTGGCGGCGAGGGTGTACTCGCCGGCCACGAGCTCGGTGATGACGTAGCCGCCCTCGCGTCCGCTGCGGGTGCTCGAGACGACTTCGCCGTGCACGTTGGTGAGGGTGACGGTGGCGTCCCGTACGGGGGTGCCGTCGGCGGTGAGCACGCAGCCGGCGAGGCGTCCGGCGCCGCCGAGGACGACGTCGAGTTCGACGGGGCGTTCACCGACGGTGACGGCGACGGCCTGCGGCTGGTGGCCGCCCGCGGCGGCGATCAGTACGTACGGGCCCGGGCCGGGCGTGGCCAGCGCGTACCGTCCGTCCTCGCCGCTCGCGCCGCGGCCGACCTGCTGCCCGGCGACGTCGATGAGGGTGAGTGCCGCGCGGGGCACCACGGTCCCGTCGGGGTGCTGCACCGTGCCGCAGACCGGGACTCCGGCGGCGTGCGACGCGCGGGCGTGCGGGATCGGGGCGGTCACCGGCGCGGTCTCCCGGTCGGTGGCGGAGGCGTTGTGGGACACCAGGGGTTTCTCCTTGAGGAAGAAGGCGAGCAGCAGGCCGAGGACGAGCACCGGGACCAGCTGGAGGAAGATCCGCGGCATCGCGTCGGCGTAGGCGGCGACGCAGGCGTCGCGCAGCGCGGGCGGCAGGGCGTGCACGAGCCGGGGGGTGAGCGACTCCGGGTCGGGGAGGCGGGCTCCCGCGCGTGGGGGGAGGCGCCGGTGCAGGGCGTCGGTGAGCCGGCCGGCGAAGAGGGTGCCGAAGACGGCTGCGCCGACGCTGCCGCCGATCTGCCGGAAGTAGTTGTTGGCGCTGGTGGCGGTGGAGAGGTCGGCGGGGCGCACCGAGTTCTGCACGGCGAGGACGAGGACGGGCATCACCATGCCGATGCCTGCGCCGAGGACGGCCATCCAGATGCTGTAGTGGAGCCGGGGTGTGTCGGTGCCGAGCCGGGACAGCAGCCACATCCCGGCTACGGAGAGGGCGCCGCCGAGCACGGGGTAGGCCTTGTAGCGGCCGGTGCGGCTGATGAGCTGTCCGGTGACGACGGAGGCGCCGACGATGCCTCCCATCATGGGCAGCATGAGCAGGCCGGACTCGGTGGCGGAGGCACCGTAGACCATCTGCAGGAAGGTCGGCAGGTAGCCGGCGGCGCCGAACAGCGCGACGCCGACGACCAGGGCGATCAGGCCGGTGACCGTGAAGACGGGGTCGCGGAACAGCCGCAGCGGGATGAGGGGTTCGGCGGCGCGGCGCTCGGCGAGGACGAAGAGGGCGGTGGCGGTGGCCGCGCCGGCACCGAGGCCGAGGACGACGCGTGAGTCCCAGGCGTACTCGGTGCCGCCCCAGCTGGTCAGGAGCACCAGACAGGTGGAGGCCGCGGTGAGCAGCAGCGTGCCGGGCAGGTCGAAGCGGCCCCGGGAGGGCGGCTTGGGGAGCTTGAGCACGGCGGTGACGACGGCCAGGGTGAGCAGGCCGAAGGGCACGTTGACGTAGAAGCACCAGCGCCAGGAGAGGTGGTCGGTGAAGTAGCCGCCCAGCAGGGGTCCGGCGACGGAGGCGAGGCCGAAGGCGGCGCCGATCAGGCCGAGGAAGCGGCCGCGCCGGCGGGGCGGCACGATGTCCGCGATGATCGCCTGGACGCCGGTGAGGAGTCCGCCGGCGCCGGCGCCCTGCACGGCGCGGAAGGCGATCAGCTGGTCCATGGTCTGCGCCCGCCCGGCGAGGGCGGAGCCGGCGACGAAGACGAGGATCGCGCACTGGAAGACGCCCTTGCGGCCGGCGAGGTCGCCGAGTTTGCCGTAGACGGGCAGGCCCACGGTGGAGGTGAGCAGGTAGGCGGTGATCGCCCAGGGCATGCGGTCCAGTCCGTGCAGTTCGCCGACGATCCTCGGCAGCGCGGTGGCGACGATCATCTGCTCCAGGGCGGCGAGGAGCAGGACGAGCATCAGCGCGGCGAAGACCAGCCGCACCCGGCGGGGGGTGAGCCGGACGGCCGGTGCGGGCGGCGGGGCGGACGGCCGGCCGGGTGCCACGGCCGACTCGTCCTGCGCCAGAGTCGTCCCGCCCACGTGCCGCTCCCCTCGTCGCGCCGCCGCGCGGTTCCCGCACCGCCGGATGCGACAACTACGGGCAAGCACGACGAGTTACGGCACCGGGTGGTTCCGCGTGGGGATCCACTCGAACCGGTGAGGCAGGGCAGCCCTCTTGTACGGCCCGGCCGTCGGCCTACTTCTCGACCTCGGCGGCGAGCTCGGCGAGGACGGCGTCGTAGATGCGGGCGAGGCCCTTGGGGGCGAAAGTCCTCTCGAAGAAGCCGCCGATGCCTCCGGCGCCGTTCCAGGTGGTGGTGACGACCACCCGGGACTTCCCCTCTCCCGCGGGGGTGACGCGCCAGGTGGTGACCATGGAGGAGTTGCGGTCCTTCTCGACGAGCTCGCCGTCGGTGGGCTCGCTGACCTCGAGCAGGCAGTCGCGTACGCGCTTGCTGGTGGCCTGGAGCTTCCAGTGGACCAGGGTGCCCTCGCCGTCGCCGCCCTCGCGCACCTCGTACTCGCTGAACTGTTCGGGCAGCAGCCTCGCGCGCGTGCCGGTGTAGTCGGCGAGGGCGTCGAACACCTTCTCCGCGTCCGCTGCGACGACCCGCTCCGTGGCGGCCTCGACCTGCGCCATTGCGTTCCTCCAGGACCTGTGTTCTCGGGGTTGGGGCAAGCCAACCACCCCGGTCCCCGGCCGCGCGAATCGGGGTGCCCGCGGTGGTCCGATGCGGTTGTCATGTGATCGGAAACCGGCCTTGCACGATCATGGGAACAGATGTTCTATTCTGGGGTACAGCGCTACCGAGGAGGCCTGATGCGCTGGGATAACCTCACAGCCGAGTCCGAGCACGGCCGGGCCGACACCGCACTGTTCGCCGCGGACGCCGTGACCACGCGGACGTTCGACACGCCCGAGTTCCGCGGGATCACCTTCCACGAGGTCCGGGCCCGTTCGGTCCTCAACCGGGTGCCGGGCGCCTCGCGCATGCCCTTCGAGTGGACGGTCAACCCGTACCGGGGCTGCACGCACGCGTGCGTTTACTGCTTCGCCCGCAGGACGCACAGCTACCTGGACCTCGACACGGGCATCGGCTTCGACACCCAGATCGTGGTCAAGGTGAACGCGCCCGAGCTGCTGCGCCGGCAATTGGCCTCGCCCCGCTGGCACGGCGAGCACGTCGCGATGGGCACGAACGTCGACTGCTACCAGCGCGCCGAGGGCCGCTACGGGCTGATGCCGGGAATCATCTCCGCCCTCACCGAGCGCGCGAACCCCTTCTCGATCCTGACCAAGGGCACGCTGATCCTGCGCGACCTCGACCTGCTCACCCGGGCCGCGCGGGTCACGGACGTCGGCATCTCGGTCTCCGTCGGCTTCACCGACCAGGGCCTGTGGCGGACCGTCGAGCCCGGCACGCCCGCGCCCGAGCGCCGCCTGGACGTGGTACGGACCCTCGGCGAGCACGGCATCGGCTGCGGGGTGCTGATGGCGCCGGTGATCCCGTTCCTCGGCGACCACCCCGACCAGCTGCGGGCCACCGTACGGGCGATCGCGGCCGCCGGGGCCACCTCCGTCACCCCGCTGGTGCTGCACCTGCGGCCCGGGGCCCGTGAGTGGTTCATGTCCTGGCTGGCCGCCCACCACCCGCACCTGGTGCGCCGTTACGAGCGGCTGTACGCGGAGGGCGCCTACGCTCCCAAGTGGTACCAGCGCCGGATCACCCGTCAGGTGCACGAGCTGGCCCGGGAGTACGGCATCGGCCCCTCGCCCGCGGGCACGCCCCGCAGGATCCGCCCGCCCGGACCGGCCGAGCCGCCCTCCACCGGGTCCGGCACCGGGGAGCCGACGCAACTCACCCTGATCTGACGGCGTCCCGCGGACCCGGGCGCTGAGCACGGCCCGGCCCGGCGACCCGTCAGGGGCGGTGCCCAGCCCGTGCGCCACCAGGGACGCATGAGTGAGCCGACCACCCCCGCCCCCGGCGGCGCCGCGAGCGACGCGCTGGTCCGGGAGATGACCCTGGCCGACTGCGACCGTGTGGCCGAAATACGCGTGCGCGGCTGGCAGACCGCCTACCGGGGAATCGTGCCGCGGTCGTATCTCGACGCGCTCAGCGTGACCGAGGACGCGGCGCGGCGCCGGGCCCGGTTCGGGCAGGGGGACGGGAGCGTGGTGACCCTGGTCGCCGAGCGGGGCGGCGGGATCCTCGGCTGGGCGGCGCTCGGCCCGTACCGGGACGGCGGTGTGCGCACCGTGGACGGTGAACTGTATGCGATCTATGTAGACGATCGGCACCGCGGAACCGGTGTCGGCCGGGCCCTGCTGCGCGAGTCGCTGCGGCGTTGCGCGGCCGCCGGGCACCCCCGGATGTTCCTCTGGGTCCTGAAGGAGAACACCCCCGCCCGCCGCTTCTACGAGCGGGCGGGGTTCCGCGCGGACGGCGCCGAGGAGCCCTTCGAGGTGGACGGGGTGGCGGTGCCCGAGGTGCGGTACGTGCGGGAGCCGGCCGGCTGACGCGGGATCACCGCTGCTGCGGGATGCGCGCCAGCGCGTGCACCGCCGCCTCGGCGAGCGCCGGGTGCGCCAGGGACTCGTTCAGCACGCGTCTGGCCCGGGCGTCCCCCAGCACGCCGAGCCCCTCCACGCAGGCGAGAGCCACCCGGCGGTAGGGATCGTGCGGGCGCAGCCGCCGCTCCAGGGTGGTGATCAGCGCGGGTACGGACTCGGGGGCGCGCAGCCGGACCAGGAGGCGTACCGGGTGCAGGGCGTAGGCGACGCGCAGTTCGTTGGTGGCCAGCGCCGCGGCGGCGCGGGCGGTCCGCGGGTCGCCCAGGCGGGCCAGGGCGTGGGCGGCGGAGGCGCAGCGCGGCGGGTCGCGGTGGTTGAGCAGCAGCACGAGGGACTCGAAGGCGCGCCGGTCGCCGGCCAGTCCCAGCCTGAAGGCGGCCAGTTCCCTGGCCCACAGCGGCTGTCCGGCCGCGGTCAGCACGTCCGCGAGTTCGTCGAGGTCACCGGTGGCCGCCAGGCGCTCGTACGCCGCCGAGCCGCCGGACTCCTGCCGTAGACGCTCCGTGAGCGATCGCAACTCTTCGTCCACGAAGCCCAGCGTAGGGGTGTTGCCCAGCGAGAGGGACCTACCTCACAAAGTCAGGGGCTGGCGCGCTCGTTACCCACCGGTTAAGCTCAGACGAGCGAGTTACCCACTCGCTCTTCCGCTCGTGACGGTCTGGTGACGCGGCCGTCGTGAGTTCAGTCGGTTCGGTACACCGTGTTTCGGTACATCGTGTACCTCAGTACGACTCGGCTTCGGGACAGAGCCGGTCGGATCCGCCGTTCCCCGGGCCCGCGTGCCCGCCGCGACGGCACCGGGCGTGTGCGCTTGGCAGCCCGGCCAACACCCGCACTCACGCAGCTCTGCACGCCCCGGTGTGCGCCGCTCGGCGCACCCGGCGCGTCCTCGTCGTCACCCTCATTCCTGGAGCCCGCGATGGCCACTCCCCTGTCCGACACCCCTCTGTCCCCGCTCAAGACCGTCGCCGTCGTCGGTCTCGGCACCATGGGCACCGGCATCGCCGAGGTCCTCGCCAAGGCCGGCCGCGAGGTGATCGGCATCGACATCAGCGAGACCCAGGCCGCGAGGTCCGTCGCCGCGCTGGAGTCCTCCACCGCCCGCGCCGTGCGGCGCGGGAAGCTCACCGAGCAGGAACGCGCGGAGCTCCTCGGCCGGGTGCGCACCGCGACCGACCTCGGCGCCGCCGCCGACGCCGACCTGGTCATCGAGGTGGCGCCGGAGTCGTACGAGATCAAGCACCAGATCTTCCGGGAACTCGACGCGGTCGTGCGGCCGGAGACGATCCTGGCGACCGGCACCAACGCCCTGTCGGTGACCCGCCTGGCCGCCGACTCCGCCCGTCCGGAGCGCGTGCTGGGCCTGCACTTCTTCAACCCGGCCCCGGCGATGAGACTGGTCGAGGTCGTCTCCTGCGTGCTGACCGCGCCGACGGCCGTCACCGCGGTCACGAACCTCGCCCTCGACCTGGGCAAGGAGCCCGTCGCGGTCGGCGACCGCCCCGGGTTCGTCGCGGACGGCCTGCTGTTCGGCTACCTCAACCAGGCCGCCGCGATGTACGAGGCGAAGTACGCCTCCCGCGAGGACATCGACGCCGCGATGCGGCTCGGCTGCGGCCTTCCGATGGGCCCCCTGGCCCTGCTGGACCTGATCGGCATCGACACCGCGCGGACCGTCCTGGACGCCATGTACGCCGAGTCCCGCGACCGGCTGCACGCCCCCGCCCCGATCCTGAGGCAGCTCAGCGAGGCGGGCCTGACCGGCCGCAAGTCGGGGCGCGGCTTCTACACCTACGAGGCGGCCGGCAGCTCGACCGTGGTGCCGGACGCCCTGACGCCCGGCTCCGCCGGCTCCGGAGCCCCGGGCCGTCCGGTCCGCTGCGTCGGCGTCGCGGGTTCCGGCACCATGGCCTCCGGCATCGCCGAGGTCTTCGCCAAGGCCGGGTACGACGTCGTCCTGGCCGCCCGCAGCGAGGAGAAGGCCCGGGCCGCGAAGGCCCGCATCGGCAAGTCCCTGGCCCGCTCGGTCGACAAGGGCCGGCTCACCGCGGAGGCGGCCGCCGGGACCCTGGACCGGATCACCCCGGCGGGCTCCTACGAGGCCTTCGCGGACGTGGACCTGGCGGTCGAGGCGGTCGCCGAGGACCTCGAGGTCAAGCGGCAGCTGTTCGGGACACTGGACAAGGTCTGCAAGCCGGGCGCGGTCCTGGCGACCACGACCTCCTCACTGCCGGTGGTCGCCTGCGCCCGGGCCACCTCGCGTCCCGAGGACGTGATCGGCATGCACTTCTTCAACCCCGCGCCGGCGATGAAGCTGGTCGAGGTCGTCCGTACGGTGCTGACGGCCGAGGACGTGCACGCCACGGTCCGGGAGGTCTGCGTCAGGATCAGGAAGCACGCCGTGGACTGCGGTGACCGGGCCGGCTTCATCGTGAACGCGCTGCTGTTCCCGTACCTGAACAACGCGGTCAAGATGGTGCAGGAGCACTACGCGTCCCTGGACGACATCGACGCGGCGATGAGGCTGGGCGGCGGCTACCCGATGGGGCCCTTCGAACTCCTGGACGTGGTCGGGCTGGACGTCTCCCTGGCGATCGAGAAGGTGCTCCACCGCGAGTTCCGCGACCCGGGGCTGGCGCCGGCGCCGCTCCTGGAGCACCTGGTGGCCGCGGGCTGCCTCGGCCGCAAGACCGGCCGCGGCTTCCGCGAATATGCCCGCCGCTGAGCACCCCGGCGACTGGGGCGGACTGCTCGACCCGGCCGGGCCTCCCCCACCCGCCCACGCCGGGCCTCCCCCGCCCACCCACGCCGGGCCTCCCCCGCCCACCCAGGGCGGGGGAAACCCGGGACGTGCGCATCGAGCTGCGCACATGCAGTACGTTCGGGTCATGTCCCAGCCCGCCAAGTCCTCCCGTACACCAGCCGCGCCCGACGCGCCGGAAAGTGCCGCAGGCGGCCGTGCCGCCGCCCAGCGGCTCAAGATGCGCCGGGAACTGGCGGCAGCCGCGATGGAGTTGTTCGCGACGAAGGGGTACGAGGCGACCACCGTCGACGAGATCGCGGCCGCGGCCGGGGTCGCGCGCCGCACCTTCTTCCGTCACTTCCGTTCCAAGGAAGAGGCGATCTTCCCCGACCACGACGACACCCTGATCCGCGCCGAGGCCGTCCTCAACGCCGCTCCCGCGCACGAGCACCCGCTCGACACCGTGTGCCGCGGCATCAAGGAGGTCATGAGGATGTACGCGGCCCGGCCGGAGATCTCGGTCGCCCGTTACAAGCTCACGCGCGAGGTGCCCACCCTGCGGGAGGCGGAGATCGCGTCGGTGGCCCGCTACGAGCGGCTGTTCACCCGCTACCTCCTCGGCCACTTCGACGAGCACGCGCACGACGACGACGCCAACGACGACCCGCTGCTGGCGGAGGTCGCCGCGTCCGCCGTGGTCACCGCCCACAACCACGTCCTGCGCCGCTGGCTCAGGGCCGGCGGGCAGGGCGACGTGGAGGCACAGCTCGACCACGCCTTCGCGATCGTGCGGAAGACCTTCGGCACCGGCATCGGCGCCGGGCGGGGCACGTCCCCACAGCCGGCCGCCTCCTCGGCCGCCTCCTCGGCCGCCTCCTCGGGGGCCTCCGCGGCGGCCTCGGTGGAGGGCGAGGTGCTGGTGACGGTCGCCCGCACCGACGCGCCCCTGCACGAGGTGATGCGGACCATCGAGCAGGCGCTCAAGGAGCGTTGACCCCACCCCTTCCCCCTGTGACAACGGCCACCCTCCGGGTGGCCGTTTTTGCATGTCAGCGCCCCTTTTACGCCTCCACCGCGACCCCGTTCGATCGATCATCGCTCATCTGTCGGGTAAAGATTTCATCTGAGAGAAATATCTGGCACTCAGTGCCTTGCGAGGTGACACGCGGTGTCATACGTTGAAGGTGTCCGGGCTGTCCCCGCAGACCATCACCTGCGCGTCCGGACGCCTGCGTCACAGGCAACCTCCCGCGCCACCAAGCGCTGCCGAAGCACCCCCGCCGAACCGACGGCAACCCTCATCCACCCTCAGCAGCACTCAACGCAGCACCGACGAACCCCCAGCGCCCCTCCCTCAGGGCGCTCACCGCCGGAGGCAACACCGTGACCGTGAAGGACATCCTGGGCGCGATCCAGTCGCAGGACGCCACGTCCGCCGACTTCGCCGCCCTGCCGCTCCCCGAGTCGTACCGCGCGATCACCGTGCACAAGGACGAGACGGAGATGTTCGCGGGCCTCGCGACCCGCGACAAGGACCCGCGCAAGTCGATCCACCTCGACGAGGTGCCGCTGCCCGAGCTCGGCCCGGGCGAGGCCCTGGTGGCCGTCATGGCCTCCTCGGTCAACTACAACTCCGTGTGGACGTCGATCTTCGAGCCGCTGTCGACGTTCGGCTTCCTCGAGCGCTACGGCAGGCTCAGCGAGCTCACCAAGCGGCACGACCTGCCGTACCACATCATCGGCTCCGACCTCGCGGGCGTCGTCCTGCGCACCGGCCCCGGCGTCAACGCCTGGAAGCCGGGTGACGAGGTCGTCGCGCACTGCCTGAGCGTGGAGCTGGAGTCGAGCGACGGCCACAACGACACCATGCTCGACCCCGAGCAGCGCATCTGGGGCTTCGAGACCAACTTCGGCGGCCTGGCGGAGGTCGCGCTCGTCAAGTCGAACCAGCTGATGCCGAAGCCGGACCACCTCAGCTGGGAGGAGGCCGCCGCCCCGGGCCTGGTCAACTCCACCGCCTACCGTCAGCTGGTCTCCCGCAACGGCGCCGGCATGAAGCAGGGCGACAACGTGCTCATCTGGGGCGCGAGCGGCGGCCTCGGCAGTTACGCCACGCAGTTCGCGCTGGCCGGCGGCGCCAATCCCATCTGTGTCGTCTCCAGCCCGCAGAAGGCGGAGATCTGCCGTTCGATGGGCGCCGAGGCGATCATCGACCGCACCGCCGAGGGCTACAGGTTCTGGAAGGACGAGAACACCCAGGACCCCAAGGAGTGGAAGCGCTTCGGCAAGCGCATCCGCGAGCTCACCGGCGGCGAGGACATCGACATCGTCTTCGAGCACCCCGGCCGCGAGACCTTCGGCGCCTCGGTGTACGTCACCCGCAAGGGCGGCACCATCACCACCTGCGCCTCGACCTCGGGCTACCTGCACGAGTACGACAACCGGTACCTGTGGATGTCCCTGAAGCGGATCATCGGCTCCCACTTCGCCAACTACCGCGAGGCCTGGGAGGCCAACCGCCTCATCGCCAAGGGCAAGATCCACCCGACGCTGTCCAAGGTCTACTCCCTGGAGGAGACCGGCCAGGCCGCCTACGACGTGCACCGCAACCTCCACCAGGGCAAGGTCGGCGTCCTGTGCATGGCTCCCGAGGAGGGCCTGGGCGTGCGCGACGAGGAGAAGCGGGCGCGGCACATCGACGCCATCAACCGCTTCCGGAACATCTGAGAGGCGCACATGACCGAGCGTCAGAAGGACCGGCCGTGGCTGATGCGCACGTACGCCGGTCATTCCACCGCCGAGGCGTCCAACGAGCTGTACCGGCGCAACCTCGCCAAGGGCCAGACCGGCCTGTCGGTCGCGTTCGACCTGCCGACGCAGACCGGCTACGACTCCGACCACGTCCTCGCCCGCGGCGAGGTCGGCCGGGTCGGCGTGCCGGTCGCGCACCTCGGTGACATGCGCCGGCTGTTCCAGGACATCCCCCTGGAGCAGATGAACACCTCGATGACGATCAACGCCACGGCCATGTGGCTCCTGGCGCTCTACCAGGTCGTCGCCGAGGAGCAGGGCGCGGACATCACCAGGCTCCAGGGCACGACCCAGAACGACATCGTCAAGGAGTACCTGTCCCGGGGCACCCATGTGTTCCCGCCGGGGCCGTCGCTCCGCCTGACGACCGACATGATCGCGTACACGGTCTCCCACATGCCGAAGTGGAATCCGATCAACATCTGCAGCTACCACCTGCAGGAGGCGGGCGCCACGCCGGTCCAGGAGATCGCGTACGCGATGTCGACGGCGATCGCGGTGCTGGACGCCGTCCGGGACTCCGGGCAGGTGCCGCAGGAGCGCATGGGCGATGTCGTCGGCCGTATCTCCTTCTTCGTGAACGCGGGCGTCCGCTTCGTCGAGGAGATGTGCAAGATGCGCGCCTTCGGCCGGATCTGGGACCGGATCACCCGCGAGCGCTACGGCATCGAGGACCCCAGGCACCGGCGTTTCCGGTACGGCGTCCAGGTCAATTCGCTCGGCCTGACCGAGGCACAGCCCGAGAACAACGTCCAGCGGATCGTGCTGGAGATGCTGGCCGTGACCCTCTCCAAGGACGCACGCGCGCGTGCCGTGCAGCTGCCCGCCTGGAACGAGGCCCTGGGGCTGCCCCGGCCCTGGGACCAGCAGTGGAGCCTGCGCATCCAGCAGGTGCTGGCGCACGAGAGCGACCTGCTGGAGTACGAGGACATCTTCGAGGGCTCGAAGGTGGTCGAGGCGAAGGTGGGCGAGCTCGTCGAGGAGTCCCTCGCCGAGATCGAGCGGATCCAGGAGATGGGCGGCGCGATGGCCGCCGTCGAGTCCGGCTACCTCAAGTCGCAGCTGGTCGCCTCGCACGCCGAGCGCCGGGCCCGGATCGAGTCCGGCCAGGAGAAGATCGTCGGCGTCAACATCTTCGAGACGACCGAGCCGAACCCGCTGACGGCCGACCTGGACACCGCGATCCAGACGGTCGACCCGGCGGTCGAGGCCCGCGTGATCGAGTCCCTGCGGCGCTGGCGGGACACCCGTTACCAGCCGCCCTTCAACCACCCGCGCCCGTGCAAGGCGCTGGAGAGGCTGAAGGAGGCCGCCAAGGGCACCGGCAACCTGATGGAGGCCACCTTGGAGTGCGCCCGCGCCGGGGTCACGACCGGCGAGTGGGCGGGGGCGCTGCGCGAGGTGTTCGGGGAGTTCCGGGCGCCGACCGGGGTCTCCTCCGCGCCGGTGGCCGTCGCCGCCGAGCAGGGCTCGGCCCTCGGCGAGGTCCGCGCCCGGGTGGCCGCCACCGCACGGGAGCTGGGCGTGGGCAAGCTGCGCTTCCTGGTCGGCAAGCCCGGCCTGGACGGGCACTCCAACGGCGCCGAGCAGATCGCCGTGCGGGCTCGTGACGCCGGCTTCGAGGTGGTCTACCAGGGCATCCGGCTCACGCCCGAGCAGATCGTGGACGCGGCCCTCGCCGAGGACGTGCACGCGGTCGGCCTGTCGATCCTGTCCGGCTCGCACGCCCAGTTGGTCCCGGACGTGCTCGAACGGCTGCGTGTGGCCGGTGCCACGGATATACCAGTGATCGCCGGTGGCATCATCCCGAACGGTGATGCCGAGCAGCTCAGGGCCGCCGGAGTGGCCGCGGTCTTCACCCCGAAGGACTTCGACATCACCGGGATCATCGGCCGCATCGTCGACGAGATCCGGACAGCGAACAAGCTCGACCCCCTGGAGGTCCCCGCATGACCGTCAACCGTCTGCGTCCCCGCCGCTCGTGTCTCGCGGTACCGGGAAGCAACCCCCGCTTCCTGGAGAAGGCGCAGGGCCTCCCGGCGGACCAGGTCTTCCTGGACCTGGAGGACGCGTGCGCGCCGCTCGCCAAGCCCGAGGCGCGGCACACCATCGTCAAGTTCCTCAACGAGGGCGACTGGACGGGCAAGACGCGGGTCGTGCGCGTCAACGACTGGACGACCGAATGGACGTACCGCGACGTCGTGACGGTGGTCGAGGGCGCCGGCCAGAACCTCGACTGCATCATGCTGCCGAAGGTGCAGTCCGCACAGCAGGTCGTGGCCCTGGACCTGCTGCTGACCCAGATCGAGAAGACCATGGGCTTCGAGGTCGGCCGCATCGGCATCGAGGCGCAGATCGAGAACGCGCAGGGCCTCAACAACGTCAACGCGATCGCGCAGGCCTCCCCGCGGATCGAGACGATCATCTTCGGCCCGGCCGACTTCATGGCGTCGATCAACATGAAGTCGCTGGTCGTGGGTGAGCAGCCGCCCGGCTACCCGGCGGACGCCTACCACTACATCCTGATGAAGATCCTGATGGCCGCCCGCGCCAACGACCTCCAGGCGATCGACGGTCCCTACCTGCAGATCCGCAACGTGGACGGCTACCGCGAGGTGGCGCGGCGCGCCGCGGCGCTCGGCTTCGACGGCAAGTGGGTGCTGCACCCGGGCCAGGTGGAGGCCTCCAACGAGATCTTCTCGCCCTCGCAGGAGGACTACGACCACGCCGAGCTGATCCTGGACGCGTACGACCACTACACGTCCGAGGCGGGCGGCAAGAAGGGCTCGGCGATGCTCGGCGACGAGATGATCGACGAGGCCAGCCGCAAGATGGCCCTGGTCATCGCGGGCAAGGGACGCGCCGCCGGCATGCGGCGCACGTCGAAGTTCGAGATCCCGGAGGCCTGAGCGCGATGCAGTTCGGACGCACCTACGAGGAGTTCGAGGTCGGGGCGACGTACAAGCACTGGCCGGGCAAGACGGTCACGGAGTACGACGACCACCTGTTCTGTCTCCTCACCATGAACCACCACCCGCTCCACATGGACACGAACTACGCCGAGAAGACGACGGACTTCGGCAAGAACGTGGTGGTCGGGAACTACATCTACTCCCTCCTGCTCGGTATGTCCGTCCCGGACATCTCCGGCAAGGCGATCGCCAACCTGGAGATCGAGTCGCTCAAGCACGTGGCGCCGACCTTCCACGGCGACACGGTCTACGGCGAGACCACCGTGCTCGACAAGTGGCCGTCGAAGTCGAAGAACGACCGCGGCATCGTCTACGTCGAGACCAAGGGCTACAAGCAGGACGGCACCCTCGTGTGCGTCTTCCGCCGCAAGGTGATGGTGCCGACCGAGACGTACATCAAGGAGCGCGGCGGCGAACAGCCGGGCCGCCCGGAACTCGAGCAGCAGGAGAAGTAGGCCATGGCCCGTCTCGCCCAGACCGCCGGTCTGACCGACGTCCAGCAGGAGATCGTCTCCACCGTCCGGGACTTTGTCGACAAAGAGATCATTCCGGTCGCGACGGGGCTGGAGCACCGCGACGAGTACCCGCAAGCGATCGTCGACGGGCTGAAGGAACTCGGCCTGTTCGGTCTGATGATCCCCGAGGAGTACGGGGGCCTGGGCGAGTCGCTGCTGACCTACGCCCTGTGCGTGGAGGAGATCGCGCGCGGCTGGATGTCGATCTCCGGCATCATCAACACGCACTTCATCGTGGCGTACATGCTCAAGCAGCACGGCACGCAGGAGCAGAAGGACCACTTCCTCCCCCGGATGGCGGCCGGCGACATCCGGGGCGCGTTCTCGATGTCCGAGCCGGGTCTGGGCTCCGATGTGTCGGCGATCACGTCGAAGGCGGTCAGGGACGGCGGCGAGTACGTCCTGAACGGCCAGAAGATGTGGCTGACGAACGGCGGCACCTCGTCCCTGGTGGCCGTCCTGGTCCGAAGTGACGAAGGACACCCCGAGGGCACGCCGCCGCACAAGTCGATGACGACCTTCCTGGTCGAGAAGGAGCCCGGTTTCGGCGAGGTCCGCCCCGGCCTCACCATTCCCGGCAAGATCGACAAAATGGGCTACAAGGGTGTCGACACCACCGAGCTGATCATGGACGGGCTGCGGATTCCGGTCGATCGGGTGCTCGGCGGCGCCACCGGCCGAGGTTTTTACCAAATGATGGACGGCGTGGAGGTCGGCCGCGTGAACGTGGCGGCGCGTGGCTGCGGCGTCGCACAGCGCGCGTTCGAGCTGGGCGTCCAGTACGCCCAGCAGCGGCACACCTTCGGCAAGCCGATCGCCCAGCACCAGGCGATCCAGTTCAAGCTGGCGGAGATGGCCACCAAGGTCGAGGCCGCGCATGCCATGATGGTCAACGCGGCACGCAAAAAGGACTCCGGTGAGCGAAACGATCTCGAGGCGGGGATGGCGAAGTACCTCGCCTCCGAATACTGCAAGGAGGTCGTGGAGGATGCCTTCCGGATCCACGGCGGCTACGGCTTCTCCAAGGAGTACGAGATCGAGCGCCTCTACCGTGAGGCTCCGATGCTGCTCATCGGTGAAGGCACCGCCGAGATCCAGAAAATGATCATCGGTCGCAGGCTGCTCGAAGAGTATCGGTTCCAAGGCTGATTGTCCGGATACGGGGTGTTTTCTTCGAGAAGAAGATCACACCCCGTCAACGCTCTTCGGCCGCCGACTCGGCTTCCTGGCTTGCCCAGTTGCGGCCTACGCCCGGTACGATCCCCGGAAAGCCGCCGTCCCCCGTTCCAGCGCGGCATCATCCGCTACGAAGGTCATCCATGCCCCACAGCCAAACCTCTGCACCTCGCGACAGCCGAGCCGGCGTACGCCTTGCGCGCGGAGCATCGCCGTGGCTTCTCCCGACCGTCGCCACCGCAGCACTCAGCCTGGCCCGCGCACGCCGCTCCGGCGCCGCCAGGGCCGTCGCCGTGCCCGCCACCGCGCTCGCGGCGGGCATGCTGTGGTTCTTCCGCGACCCCGAGCGTGAGATCGCCACGGGCCGGGTCATCTCGCCCGCCGACGGTGTGGTGCAGAGCATCATGCCGTGGAAGGACGGCCGCACCCGCGTCGCGATCTTCATGAGCCCGCTCAATGTCCACGTCAACCGCGCGCCCCTGTCGGGCACGGTGACGTCGGTCGAACACGTCCCCGGTGGCTTCGTTCCCGCCTTCAACAAGGAGAGCGAGAACAACGAGCGCGTAGTCTGGCATTTCGACACCGAACTCGGCGACATCGAGATGATCCAGATCGCCGGCGCGGTGGCCCGTCGCATCGTGCCGTACATCCCGCAGGGGACGAAGGTCGAGCAGGGCGACCGCATCGGTCTGATCCGCTTCGGCTCGCGTGTCGACCTCTACCTGCCCGAGGGCGTGGAGGTCGCGGTCGAGGTCGGCCAGAAGACCGTGGCTGGGGTGACTCGCATTGACCGTGATTGATCCGGAGACACAGGCGGGCTGGGTGCCCGAAGCGGACGAGGTGGACGAAGAGGAGGAGATGCCGCTCTCTCTCCGCCTCTCGATAGCGGACACCCTCACGCTCGGCAACGCCACGTGCGGGTTCATGGCGGTGTACTTCACCACCACCGGCATCCTGATCCCGCACCTCACGGGTGACCAGGAGACCGGCATGGCCCGCCACAGCGCGGCCACGGCGGTCATCCTGATGCTCTGCGCGGCGGTCTTCGACCTGTTCGACGGCCTGGTGGCGCGGAAGCTGCGTTCCTCGCCGATGGGTGCGGAGCTGGACAACCTCTCCGACCTGATCAGTTTCGGCCTGGCGCCGGCGTACTTCGTGCTGGTCTACGGCATGGTCGCGGACGACGCGCACCAGAGAGTGGCCGCGCTGGGGGCGATCGTGGTGCTCCTGGCGGTGGTACTGCGCCTGGCACGCTTCTCGTGCGTGACACCGGCGAACGGCATGTTCCAGGGCATGCCGTCCCCTTTCGGCGCGCTGACAGTGGTGTCGATCGTCCTCCTGGAGCTCCCCTTCGTGGCGACGCTCCTCGCCATCCTGGGCACGGCCTGGCTGATGGTGAGCCGGGTGGAGTACCCGAAGCCGCGGGGCCGCCTCGCGGCGGCGATGCTCGCCTGGATCGTCCTGTCGATGGGCCTCCTGGCCGCCTGGGCCTTCGACGCCCCCAGCGGCCAGCTGCTCCTCCAGACGGGCTGCGCCCTGCAGCTCGTCATGGGCGCGGTGATCCCGCTGTTCGCCACGGCTCGCCGGGTGAACAACTTCCGCGACAACCGGCGGGAGGCGCGGGCGGCCCAACTGCCCTAGCGCGCGCTGACATCGGCCCCGGATCGTTCCTGATCCGGGGCCTTTGCCGTTGCCGCCCGGCGTGGGTGCAGTCCCTGCCGAGGGCTCCGCCCCCAGACCCGAGGGCACGTCCCCGGGGGGGGGACGACTACCGGCCAGGAGTCACGTGAGGGAACACGAACGGGACGCAGTCCCCGCCAGGGCGCAGGGGGCGGAGCCCCGCCAGAGCTCCGGGCCCACAGCCCGCGGGGCGCAGGGATGCGGCCCCACCGGGGTGCAGAGGACCCCACGCCGACAGTCCAAGAGGACGGGGCACAGCCCGCACCGACAGCCCAGGGTGCAGGTCCAAGCCCGCAGAGGCACAGGAACAGAGCCCGCGCCGACAGCCGCCGGGGTGCAGGGGCGCAGCCCCTGGGAGGGGACGGGCAGGGGCGGCGGGGGCGAAGGACGCTCAGGTCAGGAAGTCACGGGCGATGCTCTCGGCCACCCGCTCCAGGATCGGGCCCGCGTCCGCGATGCACGTGGCCACGTCCGGCTCGACGCCGGTCAGCGGGTAGGCCCGCCGGATCCCGGCCCGCCCCAGGGCCTGCGGTGGCAGGGCGAGCCGTCCGCACACCGCGACGACCTCCTTGCCCGCGGCCCGCGCCGCGGCGGCCACACCCGCCGGAGCCTTGCCGTGCAGGGTCTGCTCGTCCAGGGAGCCCTCCCCGGTGATCACCAGGTCGGCGCGCGCCAGCGCCGGCGCGAAGCCGAGCACGTCGAGCATCACCTCGATGCCGGGGCGGAAGACGGCACCGAGGAGCAGGGCACCGTATCCGATGCCACCGGCGGCGCCCGCCCCCGCGGACGCCGCGAACTCCGCCGCCCGTGGCCCGACCGCGGCTTCCAGGACCTTCGCGTAGTGCGCCAGCGCCGCGTCCAGCGTCTCCACGTCGTCCGGCGAGGCGCCCTTCTGCGGCCCGTATACCGCCGGTGCCCCCTTCGGCCCGGTCAGCGGATTGTCCACGTCGCTGGCCAGCACGAACTCGACCGAGGACAGCCGCGGGTCCAGACCCGACAGGTCGGCCCGGGCGAGGTCGGCCAGCCCGCCCCCGCCGGGGGACACCGGCTCGCCGTCCTCGTCCAGGAACCGCGCCCCCAGCGCCGTCAGCATCCCGGCCCCGCCGTCCGTCGTCGCGCTGCCGCCGACGCCGAACACGATGGTCCGTGCCCCTGCGTCCAGCGCGGCCCGCAGCAGTTCCCCGGAGCCGTACGTGGAGGCGGTGAGGGGTGCGAAGACCCCGGCCGGCAGCCGCTGCAGCCCGCTCGCCTCGGCCATCTCCACCACCGCGGTGCCGCCGCGCAGCGCGAACGCGGCGGTCACGTCCTGTCCCAGCGGCCCCGCGACCCGGACCTCGCGCCGTTCGAACCCGGCGGCCACCGCCGCGTCCACGGTCCCGTCACCGCCGTCGGCGACCGGCAGTGCCTCCACCGCCAGGTCCGGCACGACCCGGCGCAGTCCGGCCGTCACCCGCTCGGCGACCTGCACGGCTGTCAGCGAGCCCTTGAACTTGTCCGCGGCGACGAGCACCCGTCCGGTCCCGTCCACTGCAGCGTCCGCCACCTTGTATTCCCCTTGCTCCCCGGGCCCGTCGCACGTCAGGGCCAGTCGCGCCGCTGTGACCTTAACCGGCGGGGACCCCTGCCGTCATGCGCCGCCCGAACCCTGGGAACCTGCTGGCACCCGGCTGTGTCCGCCCGGGAAAGCGGGTACACCTCAGCCATGACAGCTGTGGACACCGAGCCGGAACTCGCCGACCGCATCCTCGGCGGCTGGCTGGGGCGGATCGCCGGGAACATGCTCGGCAAACCGGTCGAACAGGGCGAGGTGTGGACGCGCGACCGTATCGACCGCTACCTGCGGCGGGCGGCCGCCCTGCCGCTCACCGACTACCTCCCGGAACCGGCCGACGAGTCCGACGGCCTCGCGCTGCGCCCCGAATGGCGCCAGTGCGTGCGCGGCCGCGTCCACGGCAGCTGCCGCGACGACGACGTCGACTACGCGATCCTCGGTCTGCACCTGCTGGAGACCCACGGCTTCGACTTCAGCACCGAGGAGGTCGGCGAGCTGTGGCTGCTGCGGCTGCCGTACCTGCAGACCTTCACGGCGGAACGGGCCGCGTACCGCAACCTCGCAGGCGGGCTCAAGCCGCCGCTGACCGCCACGTACGACAACCCGTACCAGGAGTGGATCGGCGCCCTGATCCGCGCCGACGTCTACGGCTGGACCTGCCCGGGCGCCCCGCGCCGGGCCGCCGCGCTGGCCCGCCGGGACGCGGTGCTGTCACACACCGGCAACGGCGTGTACGGGGCGATGTTCGCGGCAGCGCTGGTCTCGGCCGCGTTCACCGCTCCGACCGTGCGCCACGCCCTCGACACGGCGCTCACCGTCGTCCCGGCGAGCAGCCGCCTGGCCCGTACCGTGCGCCGGGTCGCCACCCTGCACGAGGCCCGGATGACGTGGGAGGACACCGTCGCCACGGTGTCCGAGGAGACGGCCGGGCTCGGCTGGATCCACACCGTTCCGAACGTGGCCGTGCTCACCGCCGGCCTGCTGTACGGCGACGGCGACTTCACCCGCACCATCGCCCTCACCGTCCGCGGCGGCCTGGACACCGACTCCAACGGTGCCACGGCCGGCTCGGTGGCCGGGGTCCGTCAGGGTGCGGCGGCCATCCCGGCCCGGTGGAAGGACCCGCTGGACGACACCGTCCGCAGCGCCGTGTTCGGTTTCGACGGCGTACGGATCAGCGCGCTGGCCGAACGCACCCTGCGCCTGGCCACGGCGGACAACGGGCGGGCGGCGTCCGGTTACCCTGCCTGAATGACCACCACTCAGGACTTCGCCGCGTACATCGCGAGCCTGCCGCGTGTCCTCGCCGGTGCCGCCGCCCTCTTCCGGGACGCCGAGGGGCGGGTACTGCTCGTCGAGCCGAACTACCGCGAGGGCTGGGCCCTGCCGGGCGGCACCGTCGAGTCGGACGACGGGGAGACACCGCGCGAGGGCGCGCGCCGGGAGACGCTGGAGGAGATCGGGCTCGACGTGCAGCTCGGCCGGCTGCTGGCGGTGGACTGGGTGCGCGGGACGGGACGCCCGCCGCTGGTGGCGTACCTCTACGACGGCGGAGTGCTCACCGAGGACGACCTCAAGGCGATCCGCCTCCAGGAGGAGGAGCTGCTGTCCTGGCGCCTGGTCCCCCGTGAGGAACTCACCGCCCACCTGCCGGGCGCCCTGGGCCGTCGCGTCCTCGCCGCCCTGGACGTGCTGGCGGAGGGTACGGGGACGGCGGAGCTGGAGAACGGCCACCGCGCGGGCTGACCACCGGGACGGCATACGCCTTCGGCAGCACCCTCACCGGAAAGCACTCTTCTGTGCCATTGGTCGGCCAAGGCCGGTTTGGGAGCGGGCTGCGCAGGGACTCGGGCCGGACGAAGCTGCCGAAGTGGAAGAGGACCGTCCCATGAGCACTCCGCACCCCGAAGGCGACGCGCAGGCCGACGCGGTCTCCGCCGCCGAGGAGACCCAGGCCGCGCTGATCGATCTCGCGAAGAGCGTCGCCCTCGTCCCGCAGACGCTGCCGGCCGAAGGGGAGCAGCCACCCGAGGGCGCTCTCGCCCTGCCGGTGATCGAGCAGGACGGCAACCGGTACGTCCCCGTCTTCACGTCGGACGACTCACTGGCGGCCGCCGGCGCCGATCCGGACACGGCGGTCAGGATCCCGGTCGTCGAGCTGGCCGTGAACTGGCCCGAGGACGACCTGTGGCTGGCGGTCGACCCGTCCACGGAGGACGGCATCGCCCTCCCGTCCGACCTGGTACGGGCACTGCCCGGGTTCGCCGGGCTGACCTGAGCGTCGCCGGCCGATAACCGTTCGCCGCGCCGGTCCCCCCGCCCTACCCTCGGTCCCATGGCCAGACCCCTCGTCGCCCTGCTCACCGGCGCCGGTATCTCGACCGACTCCGGCATCGCCGACTACCGCGGGCCGAACGGGCTGTGGCGGCGGGACCCGGAGGCCGAGAAGCTCGTGACGTACGCGTACTACATGGGCGATCCGGAGATCCGGCGGCGGTCCTGGCTGATGCGGCGGGAGAACCAGGCGCTGGCGGCGGAGCCGAACGCCGCGCACCGGGCGGTGGCGGAGCTGGAGCGGGCCGGGTTCCCGGTACGGGTGATCACACAGAACGTGGACGGCCTGCACCAGCTCGCCGGGGTGCCCGCCCGCAAGGTGCTGGAGCTGCACGGCACGGCACGGAGCGTGGTGTGCACCCGGTGCCGTGCGCGGGGGCCGATGGAGCACGCCCTCGCCCGGGTCGAGGCCGGTGAGGGGGATCCGCCGTGCCGGAAGTGCGGCGGCATCCTGAAGCCGGCGACCGTGATGTTCGGGGAGCGGCTCGACCCGGTGGTGCTGGGCGACGCCCTGGCGATCACGAAGGCCTGCCAGGTGTTCATCGCCGTCGGCAGCAGTCTCCAGGTGCAGCCGGCCGCCGGGCTGGCCGGCGTCGCCGCCGATCACGGCGCCCGGCTGGTCGTCGTCAACGCCGAGCCGACCCCGTACGACGGCCTCGCCGCGGAGGTGGTGCGGGAGCCGATCGGCACGGCGCTGCCGCGGCTGCTGGCCGGGCTGCGGGAGGAGTACGGGGACTGACGGCTGCTCGGCGCGGTCAGAACAGCGCCGTGCCCCGCTCGAAGTCCAGCAGGCGCTGCTTGCGGTCGAGGCCGCCGCCGTAGCCGGTGAGGGAGCCGCCCGCGCCGATCACCCGGTGGCAGGGGACGATGATGCCGATCGGGTTCCTGCCGTTGGCCAGGCCCACGGCCCGGGAGGCGCCGGGGCTGCCGAGGGCCCCGGCGAGTTCGCCGTAGGAGCGGGTCTCGCCGTAGGGGATGCGGCGCAGCTGGTCCCAGACGCCGCGCTGGAACGGGGTGCCGTTCAGGCGCAGTTCGAGGGTGAACTCCTTCAGTTCGCCGGCGAAATAGGCCGCGAGCTGCTCCTGCGCCTCGGCGAAGGGCGTGTCGTCGCGGTCGCCGAAGGTCTCCTCGGGCGGGCGGTGGCGCTGGTCGGTCATGTAGAGGCCGCACAGGACGCCGTCGGCGTCGGCGACGAGGGTGAGCGGGCCGTAGGGGCTGTCGATGACGGTGTGCTGCTTCTTCGGGTTCACGGGAGGTCCTTGACGGGCTTGTACGGGCCTGTACGGGCCTGTACGGGGAGGAAGTTGATCGGGTGGCTGTCGGTCGCCCACAGGTACTGCACGGCGTACGCCCGCCAGGGCCGCCAGGCCGCGGCGCGGGCGGTGAGGGCGGCCGGGGTGGCGGGCAGGCCCAGTTCCTGGGCGGCGCGCCGGATTCCGAGGTCGGTGGGGAGGAAGGCGTCGGGGTCGCCGAGGGCGCGCATCGCGATGACGTCGACCGTCCACGGGCCGAAGCCGGGGAGGGAGAGCAGCCGGGCGCGGGTCTCGGCCCAGTCGCTCTCCACGCCCAGCTGGAGCGATCCGTCGGCGAGCCGGCCGACCAGGGTGGTGAAGGTGGTGCGCCGGGTGCGGGGCATTGCCAGTGCTTCCGGGTCGAGGGCCGCCAGGGCCTCCGGCGGCGGGAAGAGGTGGGTGAGGCCGCCTTCGGGGTCGTCGACGGGTGTGCCGTGCGCGGTGACCAGGCGGGCGGCGTGGGTGCGGGCGGCGGCCGTGGAGACCTGCTGGCCCAGCACGGCCCGTACGGCGAACTCCGCCTCGTCGACGGTCCGTGGCACGCGCCGGCCGGGGGCCTTGTCGACCAGGGGGGCGAGCAGCGGGTCGGTGCGCAGCTGGTCGTCGACGGCTTCCGGGTCGGCGTCCAGGTCGAGCAGCCGGCGGCAGCGGCTGATGGCGACGGTCAGGTCGCGCGGGTCGCTGAGGGTGAGGCGGCAGGCGATGTGGTCCGGCTCGGGGGCCAGCGCGACGATGCCGTGGCCGTAGGGCAGCCGGAGCGTGCGCCGGTAGGCGCCGTCCCGCCACTCCTCGACGCCGGGTACGGCGGTGGCCGCGAGGTGCCCGAAGAGGTTGTCGGGGTTGAGCGGGGCACGGAAGGGCAGGCGCAGCGAGATGGTGCCCGGTGTGCCGGGGATGTTCTGCTTCGGGACCCTCGCGCGCAGCTCGCTGGGCGCGAGGGCGAAGACCTCGCGGACGGTGTCGTTGAAGGTGCGGATGGAGGCGAATCCGGCCGCGAAGGCGATCTCCGCCATGGGCAGCGGGGTGGTCTCGATCAGCAGGCGGGCGGTCTGGGCGCGCTGGGCGCGGGCGAGGGCGAGCGGGCCGGCGCCCAGCTCGGCGAGGAGCTGGCGTTCGACCTGCCGGGTGCTGTAGCCGAGGCGGGCGGCGAGGCCGGGCACGCCGTCGCGGTCCACGACGCCGTCGGCGATCAGCCGTATGGCGCGGGCCACCAGGTCGGCGCGCTGGTTCCACTCCGGGGAGCCGGGGCTGGTGTCGGGGCGGCAGCGTTTGCAGGCCCGGAATCCGGCCTGCTGGCAGGCCGCCGCGCTCGGGTAGAAGGTCATGTTCCCGGGCTTGGGCGGCACGACCGGGCAGCTGGGCCGGCAGTAGATACGGGTGGTGAGGACGGCGGTGAAGAACCAGCCGTCGAAGCGGGCGTCCTTCGACTGCACGGCCCGTACACAGCGCTCCCGGTCGGTGTGCATCCCTGTCTGCATGCGTCCAGGATCACCCGGCCGCCCCGGGCGGGGCTGGCGGGAATCCGACATCGACCTCGTGTGCGCTGCCCCTGCCCGGATCGCCCCGGTGCGGATGCCGGGCCGGCAGCCGGGGGCCGGTCGCGGTCCGGTACCGCCCCTGAGGGTCGGCGTCCCGGCCGGACCGTTCGGCTCCGGCGACCGCCGGCTCCGGGCCGCCCGGTGCCGGACGGCGCGTCCCGGGCCGGGACCGTCGGCACGGCGGGGGCCCGGCACGCGCCGGCAGTCGCATACGCGCCTCTCCCCCGCCTGCCGCGGGAAGTCATGGTGCCCTCTGCCCCCTCCTGCCCCCGGGGCCGGCCGGTCAGCGGAGCGCGTCGGTGCATGACCGGCACCGCACCTGCGGGTCGGCGTCCCGCCGGACCGATCGGCCAGGGCGGCCGTCGACCCGGGATCGTCCGGTGCCGGACAGCACACCCCCGGGCCGGGACCGTCGGCACGGCGGAGCATGCCGGGCCCGCTGCCTGAGCGGACCGCCGGGGCGGGCCGGTTCAGCGGAGTGCGTCGGCGAATGATGCGTACGCGTGTTCGTCGAAGAGGACGAACCGGACCTCCTCGACGGTCGTGTCCGTGGTGCGGACCGTCTCGACCGCGATGCGGGCGCCGTCGTCCATCGGCCAGCCGTAGACGCCGGTGGAGACGGCCGGGAAGGCGACCGTGCGGGCGCCGAGTTCGCCGGCCACCCGGAGGGACTCGCGGTAGCAGGAGGCGAGCAGTGCCGAGCGGTCCTCGGAGGCGGACCAGACGGGGCCGACGGTGTGGATCACCCAGCGGGCGTCGAGTTCGCCGGCCGTGGTGGCGACCGCCTGGCCGGTGGGCAGGCCCTTGCCGTAGTGCGAGGCGCGGAGTCCGCGGCACTCCTCGAGGATCGCGGGGCCGCCGCGGCGGTGGATCGCGCCGTCGACGCCGCCGCCGCCCAGCAGGGAGGAGTTGGCCGCGTTGACGATCGCGTCGGCGGTCTGCCGGGTGATGTCGCCGCGCACGAGGGTGATGGTGGTCATGACTGCCGCAGCCTCCTCCACACGGCCTTGGCCGCGTTGTGCCCCGACATGCCGTGCACGCCGGGTCCCGGCGGGGTGGCCGACGAGCAGATGAAGACGGCCGGGTGCGGGGTGTGGTACGGGAACAGGGACAGCCTGGGGCGCAGCAGCAGCTGAAGCCCGGAGACCGCGCCGGAGGCGATGTCGCCGCCGACGTAGTTGGCGTTGCGGGCGGCCAGTTCGGGCGGGCCGGCGGTGGCGCGGGCCAGGACGCGGTCGCGGAATCCGGGGGCGAAGCGCTCCAGCTGGCGTTCTATGGCGTCCGTGAGGTCGCCGGTCCAGCCGTGCGGCACGTGGCCGTACGCCCAGAAGACCTGTTTGCCCTCGGGCGCCCGGGTGGGGTCGGCGACGCCGGGCTGCACGGTGATGAGGAACGGCGGGTCGGGTGCGCGGCCCTCCCGGAACACCGCGCGCAGGGCGGTGCCGATCTCCGCGGTGTTCGCGCCGATCTGCACGGTGCCGGCCCGGTGCGCCTCGGGCGCGGTCCACGGCACCGGGCCGTCCAGCGCGTAGTCGATCTTGAAGACGCCGGGGCCGTAGCGGTAGCCGTCGTACGTGCGGCCGAAGCCGGCGATGCGGGCCAGCGCGGTGGGCGAGGTGTCGAAGACGTACGCGCGGGCGGGGGGCAGGTCGTCCAGGCGCTTGACCTCGTAGTCGGTGTGCACGGTGCCGCCGAGGTCCTCGAGGTAGGCGGCGAGGGCGTCGGAGATGGACTGGGAGCCGCCGCGGGCCACGGGCCAGCCGCGGGCGTGCGCGGACAGGGCGAACACCAGACCGATGGCGCCGGTGGCGAAGCCGTCGAGTGGGGCCATGACGTGGGCGACGAGACCGGCGAAGAGGGTCCTGGCACGCTCGTCGCGGAAGCGGCGCATCAGCCAGGTGGAGGGCGGCAGTCCGGCCAGGCCGAACCGGGCGAGGGTCACCGGGTCGCGGGGCAGCGCGGTCAGCGGCAGGGACATGAAGTCGCGGACCAGGGTGTCCCATCTGCCGAGGAACGGCTCGACCAGTCTGCGGTACGCGCCCGCGTCGCGCGGCCCGAAGGAGGCGGCCGTCTCGGCTACGGACCGGGCCAGTACGGCGGCCGTGCCGTCCGGGAAGGGGTGGGCCATGGGCAGCTCGGGCTGCAGCCACTCGAGGCCGTACCGCTCCAGGGGCATCGCCCGGAAGGCGGGAGAGTTGATACCGAGGGGGTGGGCCGCGGAGCAGGGGTCGTGGCGGAAGCCGGGCAGGGTGAGCTCTTCGGTGCGGGCTCCGCCGCCCACGGTGTCGCGGGCCTCGAAGAGGGCGACGGAGAAGCCGCGGCGGGCCAGCTCCACGGCGGCCGTCAGGCCGTTCGGTCCCGCACCCACCACGACCGCATCGAGCATCGACGGCACCTTCGGACCCCTTCGTCAGCCGATGGCCACTCGGCCTCAGCATATGCCGGGACGCCGGCGGCGCCCGGCGCGGGTGGGTTCGGCCGGGTGACGGACCGGTCAGCGCGGGGTGCGCAGCACTTCCACCACCCGGCGGGCGGTGGCCGTGTCCCGGGCCGCGGTGAAGGGCAGGGCGTTGCCGCCGGTGATCCTGAACGGCTCGCCCGTGAGCGTGAGGTGGGCGCCGCCCGCCTCCTCGACCAGCAGCAGTCCTGCGGCGTGGTCCCAGGCCGCCTCCCAGGAGAAGGCGGTGGCGTCCAACTCGCCCCGGGCGACGGCGAGGTACTCCAGCCCGGCGGAGCCGCAGGGGCGCGGCGCGATCCCCCGCGTCCGCAGGCCGAGCAGGGCGTGCTTCTGCTCGTGCGTGGTGTAGTCCGGGTGGGAGTGGGCGACGCGCAGGTCCCGGCCGGCCTCGGGGGTGCCGGCTCGCAGCGGCTCGCCGTCCAGCAGGGCGCCCTTGCCCCGTACGGCGGTGGCCAGTTGGTCGAGGGCGGGCGCGTAGGTCCAGGAGGCGAGGGTGCGGCCGCGGTGGGCGAGCGCGACGAGGGTGCAGAAGCCGTCGTCACCGTGCACGAACTGCCGTGTGCCGTCGACGGGGTCGATGATCCAGACCGGTGCGTCGTCCTGGATCGCCTCGTACGTCGCCGGGTTGGCGTGCACCGCCTCCTCGCCCACGACGACGGAGCCGGGCAGGAGGGCGCCGAGCCGGTCCGTGAGGTACAGCTCCGCCAGGCGGTCGGCGTCGGTGACCAGGTCGTGGGGTCCGCTCTTCTGGTCGACCTCGTGCGCGGCGAGCCGGCGGAAGCGGGGCAGGATCTCGGCGGCGGCCGCCTTGCGGATCGCTTCCGTCACGTCGGCCGCGTGGCGGGTGAGGAACGTGTCGAGAAACTCGTCGATGGTTTCCGTGTCTTCGATCATGCCTCCATGAGAGCACGGGGCACTGACAATCCCCGCCGGGGTGGTGGACACCGGGTGGAATCGGGATGAAGAAGCGGGGTGTCACCGTCCCACCGCGTACCCTTGCATGCCCCGCGGGTTGGCCGCCGCCGACAGGATGCCGCGCTGCGGGTCCCGGGCCACCGCGCACAGGCGGCCCTCCGACCAGGCGGGACCGACCGTGACGTGGTGGCCGCGGCGCCTGAGCTCCTCGACGGCCCGGGGGTCGAGGCGGGACTCGACGGTCACGCTGCCGGGGCGTGTGCCACGCGGGTAGAAGGAGCTGGGGAAGCTGTCGTTGTGCCAGTTCGGGGCGTCGACGGCGCCTTGGAGGTCGAGGCCGCCGCGGACGGGGGCGCGCAGGGCGACGGCCAGGAAGAAGTGCAGCTGCCACTGGTCCTGCTGGTCGCCGCCGGGGGTGCCGAAGGCCAGCACGGGCACTCCGTCGCGCAGCGCGAGGGAGGGGGTGAGGGTGGTGCGGGGGCGGCGGTGGGGGGTGAGAGTGTTCGGCAGGCCCTCTTCCAGCCAGGCCATCTGCAGCCGGGTGCCGAGCGGGAAGCCGAGTTCGGGGACGACCGGGTTGGACTGGAGCCAGCCGCCGCTGGGCGTGGCGGCGATCATGTTGCCCCAGCGGTCGACGACGTCGAGGTGGCAGGTGTCGCCGCGGGTGCCGCCGTCGGCGGTGATCCCCGGTCCGCCCGGGATCTGCATCACGGTGGGCTCGCCGACGCCCATCGGGTCGAAGCCGGATTCCCCGCCGCCCGTCACGCGCGCGTGCCCGGGCAGCCGGGGCTGCCGGCCGCCGGGACTGCCGGGCCGCAGCTCGTGGGAGGCCTGCGTGCCGACGAGCCGTCGCCGCCGGTCGTTGTACTCCTTCGACAGCAGCGTGTCGAGCGGCACCTCGGCGGCGTCCCCGTACCAGGCCTCCCGGTCGGCCATGGCGAGCTTGCAGCCCTCGACGAGCAGGTGGACGTGGTCGGCGGAGCCGTACGGGGGCAGTTCGGGCGGGAGCAGGGCGAGCTGCTGGAGGAAGGCGGGGCCCTGGCTCCAGGGGCCGGCCTTGCACACGGTCCAGCCGTTCCAGTCGTACGTCACCGGTGTCTCGTAGCTCGCGGACCAGCCGGCGAGGTCGGCGGCGGTGAGCGTGCCGGTGTGCCGCTCGCCGCTGGTGTCGAGGGTGGGCCGGGCGGCCTGCCGCAGCAGGGCTTCGGCGATGAAGCCGGTGCGCCACACCTCGCGCGCGGCCTCGATGCGGGCCTCGCGGTTGCCGGCCCCGGCGGTCTCGGCGAGCAGCCGCTTCCAGGTGGCGGCGAGGGCGGGGTTGCGCAGCAGCTCGCCGGTCCGGGGCGCCCTGCCGCCGGGGAGGTACACCTCGGCCGAGGAGGTCCACTCCGTCTCGAACAGCTCCCGCACGGCCTCGACGGTGGCGCCGACGTTCTCCACGGGCGCGTGCCCGTGCTCGGCGTATCCGACGGCGTACTTCAGGACGTCCTCGAGGGATCGGGTGCCATGGTCGCGCAGGAGCAGCATCCAGGCGTCGAAGGCGCCGGGGACGGCCGCCGCGAGCGGTCCCGTACCGGGTACGAGATCCAGACCGAGGCCCCGGTAGTGCGCGGTCGTCGCCCCCGCCGGCGCCACGCCCTGCCCGCACAGCACGCGCACCTCGCCGCCCGCCGGCGCGAGCAGGACCGGCACCTCGCCGGCGGGGCCGTTGAGGTGCGGCTCGACGACGTGCAGCACGAAGGCGCCCGCCACGGCCGCGTCGAAGGCGTTGCCGCCGTCCTCCAGTACGGCCATCGCCGTCTGCGAGGCCAGCCAGTGCGTGGACGACACCATACCGAAGGTGCCCTGGAGGGTGGGCCGGGTGGTGAACATACGGCGCAGGCTATCGAGTTGGTCCGCGAGAGCGCCCGGGAGCGGCGTATCGAACGTCGAGAAGTCATCGGTTCGGATTCGATCAGCAGGCCGACACATGACAGCTGCCCGAACGCGCAGGGCCCGGCGGTGAGTCCTTTGTGACCGCGCGGGCACGGAGCGAGTTTTCGCTTCCGTCTCACAGGGACTCATGTGAGACTGGCGCCCCGTCCGCGGTGCGGACCCCCCATCCGCACAACCCTCCCCCACGAGAAGTGCGCCGTGCCCCCTCTTCCTCTGCCGCTCGCCCTGACCGCGCGCCTGTCGCCGGTGGCCGTACTGGCCACGGCCGGCTGGGCGCTGGCGTCCGGTCCGCTCGCCCCGGCACCGGCCGCCGGGCACCAGCCGGTCCGGAAGACGGCCGGCCAGTCCTCCTCGGCGCCGGCGCCGACGGCCGGGCGGACCACGTACGCCGACGCGCCCGCGCCCTGCGGCGCCGTGCCCGCGGCGACGGTCAAGTCGCTGGTGCCGGGCGCCGGTACGGCCGGCAAGGAGATCCCGTCCACCGACACCAAGCTGCGCCGCACCTGCTCCTGGAACGCGCTCAAGGGGTACGACTACCGCTGGCTCGACGTGTCCTTCGAGATAACGGAATCGGACCAGGCGGCGCAGAAGCAATACAAGCAGCGCGTCACGGACAAAAGCGGCGGTGGGGATGTTCCGGGCGTCGGTGACGCCGGGTACTCCGTGGTGAACCTGACCACCGAGGACAAGCAGCAGACGCGCGAGGGCACGGTGCTGGTGCGGGTCTCCAACGCACTGGTGGTGGTCACGTACAACGGCAGCGACTTCGAGACGAAGAAGGCGCCCGGCACGGATGAGATCAACAAGGGGGCCATCAAGGCGGCCAAGGAAGCGGTACGGGCCCTGGAGGGCGGCAGGACCTCCTGACCGCCCTCCTGACCGCCCTCCTTCACCGCTCGTCAGGCCGGCAGGTCCGCGGTCGTGTCCTTCCGTCCGGTCAGCACCGTCAGCACCAGGTACAGCGCGAGTGACGTCCCCAGGCCCACCGCCCAGCCGTAGTCGGCCAGCGCGGACAGCGCCGGAACGGGCCGGCCGTCGATCAGCGGCTTGAAGCTGGCGCCGCCGACGGCCAGCACGCCGCCCGCCACGAAGGCGACGACCGCCCGCCAGTTCCAGCCGCCCGCGTACCAGTACCGGCCGCCCGTGCGGTAGAGGTCGGTGAGGTCCAGGCGGGTGCGGCGCAGGATCCAGTAGTCGGCGATGAGGATGCCGGCGACCGTGCCGAGCAGACCGCCGACCAGGCCCAGCCAGGTGAAGATGTAGCCCTGCGGGTCGGAGTACAGCTTCCAGGGGAAGATCAGCACGCCGAGCACACAGGTGGCGAGGGCTCCGGTGCGGAAACCGATCCGCCGGGGCGCGATGTTGGAGAAGTCGAACGCCGGCGAGACCAGGTTGGCCGCGATGTTCACGGACAGGGTCGCCACCAGCACGGTGACCAGCGCGTACAGCAGACCGACCACGCTGTCCGTCCGCGCGGCCAGTTGGACCGGGTCCCAGATCGGCTTGCCGTACACCGCCTGCGAGCCCGAGGTCACCAGCACGGACAGGAACGCGAAGAGGGTCATCGTGGTCGGCAGGCCGAGCGCCTGGCCCCAGGTCTGCGCCTTCTGGCTCTTGCCGTACCGGGTGAAGTCCGGGATGTTCAGGGACAGCGTGGACCAGAAGCCGATCATGCTCATGAGCGAGGGCCAGAACAGCTTCCAGAAGTCGCCGCCCCAGCCCAGTCCGGACGGCTGGTCGAACAGCGGGCCGAGGCCGCCGGCCTTGCCGCTCATCCACCACAGCATCACGAAGGCGCCGACCAGCACGAAGGGTGCCGCCCAGTTCTCGAAGCGGCGGATCGTCTCCATGCCCCGGTAGATGATCGCGACCTGGAGCGCCCAGAAGACCGCGAACGACAGCCACATCGTCCAGGCGTACCCGCCGATGTGCGAGGCGTTCGACCAGCTGTCGCCGATCAGCTTCCCGGCGAGGAAGAAGATGGCCTCACCGCCGATCCAGGTCTGGATGCCGAACCAGCCGCAGGCCACCAACGCCCGTACCACGGCGGGAAGGTTGGCGCCGCGCACGCCGAAGGAGGCGCGGGCGAAGACCGGGAAGGGGATGCCGTACTTGGGTCCGGCGTGCCCGGTGAGCAGCATCGGCACGAGCACGATCAGGTTGGCCAGGGCGATGGTGAACACCGCCTGCTTCCAGTCCATGCCGACGGCGATGAGCCCGGAGGCGAGGGTCCAGGAGGCCGTGTTGTGGGCCATGCCGACCCACAGGGCGGAGAAGTTGTAGGTGGTCCAGGTGCGTTGGGCCACCGGGACCGGCAGCAGGTCCTCGTTGGCGTAGGCGCCGCTGGGCTGCGGCGCACCGGGGGCGATCTCCACGCGGCCGTCGGGGAGGGTGACTTGGGAGGTCGGCGGTAGGGCGGTGGGAGCGGTGTCGGTCATGGGCAGGCCAATCGAACGAGGTGGGACGGGAGAGGCCGTGCGGGCACTCGCCCCTCCCCGGGGACGGCGGGGAGGGGTGACCAGGAAGGGGGTGCGAAAGGGGGGCTGAGGGGCGTCAGGAGTTGACGGCGGGGATCACCTGCGACCCGTAGGCGTCGATGACGGCTTCCTGCGCGTCGTGCATGTCGTACACCGCGAACTGGTCGACGCCCAGCTCGCCGAGGGCCCGGAGTTTCTCGATGTGCCGGTCGACCGGGCCGATCAGGCAGAACCGGTCGACGATCTCGTCCGGCACGAACTGGGTGTCGGGGTTGCCGCTGCGCCCGTGGTGGGCGTAGTCGTAGCTCTGCCGGGCCTTGATGTAGTCGGTGAGTTCGCCGGGTACGGCCGCGGAGTGCTCGCCGTACTTGGCGACCAGGTCGGCGACGTGGTTGCCGACCATCCCGCCGAACCACCGGCACTGCTCGCGGGCGTGGGCGAGCGCCTCGGGCGAGTCGTCCTCGGTGACGTAGGCGGGGGCGGCGACGCAGATGCTCACCTCGGCCGGGTCGCGGCCGGCGGCGCGGGCCGCGTCCTTCACGGCCTTGACCATGTACTCGGTCAGATACAGGTCGGCCAGCTGGAGAATGAAGCCGTCGGCCTCCTCACCGGTCATCTTCAGCGCCTTGGGCCCGTACGCGGCCATCCACACGGGCAGTTCGGCGCCCGGTTCGATCCACGGGAACCTGATCACCGTGCCGCCGAGGTCGGCCTCCTCGCCCCGGCCGAGCGCCCGGATCACCTTCATGGCCTCGCTGATGCGGGCGAGGGTGTTGGGCTTGCGGCCCGCGACGCGCATCGCGGAGTCGCCGCGGCCGATGCCGCAGACGGTGCGGTTGCCGAACATGTCGTTGAGGGTGGCGAAGGTGGAGGCGGTGACCTCCCAGGTCCGGGTGCCCGGGTTGGTGACCATGGGGCCGACCTTCAGGTGGTCCGTGCTGGACAGGATCTGGCTGTAGATCACAAAGGGTTCCTGCCAGAGCACGGCGGAGTCGAAGGTCCAGCCGTGGGTGAAGCCGTTGCGCTCGGCGCGTTGCATCAGGCTGATGACCCGGGAGGCCGGCGGGTCGGTCTGCAGGACGAGTCCGAAGTCCATGGGCGCCACTCCTAGTTGAGGTACTGACAGGTGGAGCGCGGGGTGTAGACGCCGTGGCCGGCGTGACCGGTGTACTCCCGCTCGGTGATGACGGGTTCGCCGCGCGAGAGGACCGTCTCGACCCGGCCGGTGGTGCGCTTGCCCTCGTACGCCGAGTAGTCGACGTTCATGTGGTGGGTCCCGGCGGACACGACCTGCTCGGCGTGCGGGTCGTAGACGACGATGTCGGCGTCGGCGCCCGGGGCGATGGTGCCCTTCTTGGGGTACATGCCGAACATGCGGGCCGGGGTGGCGCAGGCGATCTCGATCCAGCGGCGGCGGCTGATGTGTCCGTCGACGACGGCCTGGTGGAGCAGGTCCATGCGGTTCTCCACCCCCGGCAGGCCGTTGGGGATCTTGGAGAAGTCGCCCCGGCCGAGTTCCTTCTGGCCCGTGAAGCAGAAGGGGCAGTGGTCGGTGGAGACGACCTGGAGGTCGTTGGTGCGCAGGCCCTGCCAGAGCCTGGCCTGGTGCTCCTTGGGGCGCAGCGGGGTGCTGCACACGTACTTGGCGCCCTCGAAGCCGGGTTCGGCGAGGTTGTCCGTGGACAGGAAGAGGTACTGCGGGCAGGTCTCGCCGAAGACGGGGAGCCCCTCGTCGCGGGCCCGGGCCAGCTCGGCGACCGCCTCCGCGGCCGAGACGTGCACCACGTACAGCGGGGCGCCCGCGACCTGGGCGAGCCTTATGGCGCGGTGGGTGGCTTCGGCCTCCAGCAGGGCCTTGCGGACCTCGCCGTGGTAGCGCGGGTCGGTCTCCCCGCGCGCCAGCGCCTGCTCCACCAGCACGTCGATGGCGATGCCGTTCTCCGCGTGCATCATGATCAGGCCGCCGTTCTCGGCGGACCGCTGCATGGCGCGCAGGATCTGGCCGTCGTCGCTGTAGAAGACGCCCGGGTAGGCCATGAACTGCTTGAAGGAGGTCACGCCCTCCTCCACCAGCAGGTCCATCTCCTTCAGCGTCTCCTGGTGGACGTCGGAGACGATCATGTGGAAGCCGTAGTCGATGGCGCAGTTGCCCTCGGCCTTGGCGTGCCAGGCGTCCAGGCCCTCGCGCAGGGAGCGGCCGACGCTCTGCACCGCGAAGTCGACGATCGTGGTGGTCCCGCCCCAGGCGGCGGCCCGGGTGCCGGTCTCGAAGGTGTCGGAGGCGAAGGTGCCGCCGAAGGGCAGTTCCATGTGGGTGTGGACGTCGACGCCGCCCGGGATGACGTACTTCCCGGTGGCGTCGATGGCCTGTTCGGCCGTGAAGGCCTCGGCTGCCGGGGTGCCGGAGGCGGCGAGGGCGGCGATGCGGCCGTCCTCGACCAGGACGTCGGCGTGGATCTCGTCGGACGCGGTGATGACGAGGCCGCCGCGGATGACGGTACGGCTGCTCATGGTCCCTCTCCTGCCTGGGTGAACGGTGCGGTCAGGGTGCGGTCAGCGGCGGGTACGCGTCGGGGCGGCGGTCCCGGTAGAACTGCCAGCGGTCGCGGACCTCGCGCAGCTTGGCCATGTCCAGGTCGCGGACGACGAGTTCGGGCTCCTTGTCGGAGGCCGTCTCGCCCACGAACCGGGCCTCCGGGTCGACGAAGTACGTCGTCCCGTAGAAGTCGTTGTCGCCCAACTCCTCGACACCGACCCGGTTGATCGCGCCGACGAAGTACTCGTTGGCGACGGCCGCGGCCGGCTGCTCCAGCTGCCACAGGTAGGCGGACAGGCCGCGCGAGGTGGCCGAGGGGTTGAAGACGATCTCGGCTCCGGCCAGGCCCAGGGCCCGCCAGCCCTCCGGGAAGTGCCGGTCGTAGCAGATGTACACGCCGATCCTCCCGACCCGGGTGTCGAAGACCGGCCAGCCGAGGTTGCCGGGACGGAAGTAGAACTTCTCCCAGAATCCGGGCACTTGGGGAATGTGGTGTTTGCGGTACTTGCCGAGGTACGAGCCGTCCGCGTCGATCACGGCCGCCGTGTTGTACAGGACGCCGGGCTGCTCCTCCTCGTACATCGGCAGGATCAGGACGATGCCCAGTTCCCTGGCGAGCGCCTGGAAGCGCCGCACGACCGGGCCGTCCGGGATCCGCTCGGCGTACTCGTAGAACGCCTTGTCCTGGACCTGGCAGAAGTAGGGGCCGTAGAACAGTTCCTGGAAGCACAGGACCTGAGCGCCCTGCGCGGCCGCGTCGCGGGCCGCCTGCTCGTGCACCTGGATCATCGACTCCTTGTCGCCCGTCCACGCGGTCTGGAAGAGGGCGGCGCGGATCACTCTGCTCATCGGGACCTCCGGTCGCTCGGTGTGCGAGAAGACTAGGAAGTCCGAAAAGGGGCTCTGAGTGGCACGGTGTCACGTCTGCGGGCGTGCGGCGTGCCACGGTGTCACGCTGTCGTCGGCCCATGTTTCACCGCCGTTTTCGCAGGTCATCGTATGTTTCAGCCCTGTTGCGCGTCGTGCGCGAGGAGTGCGATATGCACGGACGCGGCCTGTTCGAAGTCGTCGAGGTCGACACCCAGCCGGCCCTGTATCGCCTCCAGCCGCCGGTAGAGCGCGGGCCGGGAGACGTGGTGGAGCTGGGCGGTGCGGGACTTGTTGCGGCCGGTGGCCAGATAGGTGCGCAGTACGGACAGCAGGTCGTCGTCGGCCGGGCAGAGCAGTCCGTCCAGCTCCCGCTCCGCGAAGGACTGCACGTGCGGATCGTCCCGCAGCAGCCGGACCAGGCCGCGCAGATGGACGTCCCGGAGGCGGACGACGGCCGGGAGGTCCAGGGCGGCCGAGGAGTCGGTCACGGCGTCCGCGACGTGCTGGGCCTCGCGCAGCCCGGCGGGCACGTCGTCCCAGGCGGTGCGCGGGCCGGCGGCGGCGACCACCGTGCGGGCCCGGCCGGACCCGGTGCGCAGCCGGGCCGCGAAGTGCGCGGCGAGCGCCTCGGCGTCCTGGTCCCGGGCGAGGCTGAGCAGCACGGCGGTGGCGCCGTCGGCGAGCTCGGCGACGAGCCCGGGCAGGCCCAGCAGTCTCAGCAGGCGGTCGAGTGCCGTGGGGTCGGCGTCCCGGACGACGAGGGGCACGAAGGTGCGCCGGTTGACCGGCAGCCCGGCCGCGCGGGCCCGGGGCAGCAGCCGGCGCGCCGGTACGACGCCGGAGACCAGGTCGGTCAGCAGGCTCTGCGCGGACTGCTCCTCCCAGGTGCGGGCGGCGGTGCCGCCGAGCATGCGGTGCAGGACGAGGGCCTCGGCGGCGCGGTCGGCGAGCAGCCGGCCGGTTGCGGTGTCTCCCCGGTACCCGCACAGCACGAGCCGTCCCCAGCGCTCCCCGCGTCCGCCGAGGTCGGCGCGGATCCAGCCGTCGCCGGGGGCGCCGCCCGCCTGGCGGGCTATGCGTTCCCAGTCGCGCAGTACGTCGTCCACGGCCGGCCGCTCCCCCGCCGTGGCCAGCACACGGTGGGCGAGATTGGTGACGACGACGGGACAGCCGCTGTGCCGGGCCACCTCGTCCAGCAGCCGTTGCAGCGGGGCGCCCGCGGTGATGAGCCCGGTGAGGGCGGTGCGGACCGCCTCCGACAGGCTGACGGCGGCGAACTTCCGCCGCACCAGCCGGGACTGCACCTCTTCGGTCAGTTCGGCGAAGGGGAACGGGCTGTGCAGGACGACCAGGGGCAGCCCGCACCGCTCGGCGGCCCGGCGCATGACGTCCGGCGGGGCCGGGAAGGCCCGGCCGAGCCCGAGGACGACGGCCGCGGCCTCCGCGCGGTGCAGCGACCGGATGTACTCGGCCTGCTTGCCCTCGTCGCCGGCGAGCAGCACGCCGGTGGTGAGCACCATCTCGCCGCCGCTGAGCATCACGCCGACGTCGGGGGCCTCGGCGACGTGCACCCAGCGCACGGGCCGGTCGAGCCGGTCGGCGCCGGCCACCACCTCGGGCTCCCCGGCGAGCACCCGCTCCAGGGTGAGGACCTGCCGGACCGACAGGGCGGGTTCCGGGGCCGGCGGGATCTCGGAGGTGGTGGCCATGACCTTGTTCCCTTGCTCATGTGCTGCCCGGGGCAGCCCGGCCGGTGCTACCAGATGCTCCGCAGAGCGCGTTCCAGGATCGCGGCGCCCTCCTCGGCCTCCGCGACGGTCAGGGACAGCGGTGGTGCGATGCGCAGGGCGCTGGTGTCGTGGCCGCCGCCCTTGCCGAGGAGCAGTCCGTCCGCGCGGGCCGCCTCCAGCACCGCGGCGGCCGCCTGCGGATCGGCCCGGTCGGTGCCGGGCTTGGCCAGTTCGACGCCGATCATCAGTCCGCGTCCGCGCACCTCCCGTACGCCGGGCAGCTCCGCGGTGACGGCCCGCAGCCGCTCGATGAGCAGCCCGCCCACCCGCCGGGCGTTGCCCTGGAGGTCGTGCTCCAGCAGGTAGGTCAGGTTGGCCAGGCCCGCCGCCATGGTGATCTGGGTGCCGCCGAAGGTGGAGATGCTGGCCGCGTCCAGGCAGTTCATGATCTCCGCGCGGGCGACCACGCCGCCGATGGACATGCCGTTGCCGATGCCCTTGGCGAAGGTGATCATGTCCGGCGGTCCGCTGCCCGCGTGCGCCTGCCAGCCCCAGAAGTGGTCGCCGGTGCGGCCCCAGCCGGTCTGCACCTCGTCGGCGATCCACAGGATCCCCTGCTCGCGCAGGACATCGCGGAACGCGGCGTACAGGCCGTCGGGCGGCGAGGTGAAGCCGCCGACGCCCTGGACGGGCTCGGCGATCAGCGCGGCGGGCGCGCGGGTGTGGCCGAGGAGGTCCCTGAGGTCCTCGACGCAGGCGGCGATGAACTCCTCGTCGCCCAGCCGGGCGTACGGGCCGCGGGTGCGCACTCCGCCGTGGACGTAGAGGGTCTGCAGCGGGGACAGGGAGGTCGGGGACCAGCCGCGGTTGCCGGTGATGCCGACCGCGCTGAAGGAGCGGCCGTGGTAGCTGTTGCGCATGGCCAGGACCGTGTTGCTGCGCCGGTAGGCGGTGGCGAGCAGCAGGGCGGTGTCGTTGGCCTCGGTGCCGGAGGTGGTGAAGAAGACCCGGGCGTCCGGGATGCCGGACAACTGGGCGATCCGTTCGGCGAGTTCGACCATCGGCCGGTTGAGGTAGAGGGTGGAGGAGTGGATGATCCGGCCGGCCTGCTCGCTCACCGCCTTCGTCACCTCGGGCAGCGCGTGCGCGGTCATCGTGGTGAGGATGCCACCGAAGAAGTCGAGGTAGCGCTTGCCGGCGGCGTCCCAGACGTACCGGCCCTCGCCGTGGGTGAGTTCGATCGGGTCCTCGTAGTAGAGGGCGAGCCAGTCGGGCAGGACGGCCCGGTGGCGGCCCAGCAGGTCCTTGGTCACGGCTGCACCAGCCCTTCGTAGGCGTCGGGGCGGCGGTCGCGGTAGAACGCCCACGTCTGCCGCACTTCTTCGATGAGTTCGAAGTCGAGGTCGCGGACGAGGAGTTCCTCTTTGGTGTCGTCGGCGGTCCCGCCGACGAACTGGCCGCGCGGGTCGACGAAGTAGCTCGTGCCGTAGAAGTCGTTGTCGCCGTACTCCTCGATGCCGACCCGGTTGATCGCGGCGACGAAGTACGCGTTGGCGACGGCCGCGGCGGGCTGCTCCAGCTGCCACAGGTGGGAGGACAGGCCGCGGTGGGTGGCGGACGGGTTGTAGACGAGCTGGGCGCCGTTCAGGCCGAGTTGCCGCCAGCCCTCCGGGAAGTGCCGGTCGTAGCAGATGTAGACGCCGACCTTGCCGACGGCGGTGTCGAAGACGGGCCAGCCGAGGTTGCCCGGTTTGAAGTAGTACTTCTCCCAGAAGCCCTTGACCTGCGGGATGTGGTGCTTGCGGTACTTGCCGAGGTAGCTTCCGTCGGCGTCGATCACGGCCGCGGTGTTGTAGTAGAAACCCGACTGCTCGATCTCGAACACCGGGGCGACGATCACCATGCCGGTCTCACGGGCCAGTTCCCGCATCCGGCTGACGGTCGGCCCGTCGGGCACCTGCTCGGCCCAGCGGTAGTGCTCCGGCTCCTGGACCTGGCAGAAGTAGGGGGCGTTGAAGACTTCCTGGAACCCGATGATCCTGGCGCCCTGCCGGGCGGCCTCGCGGGCGTGCTCCTCGTGTTTCGCCACCATGGACGCGGTGTCGCCGGTCCAGGTGGCCTGGACCAGTGCGGCGCGGACGACGTTCGCCATGAGCTGCTCCTTCGACGGGACGTTCATCCCTCTACGCCCGTAGAAGCGAGGGCGTAGAGGGACGAACGTAAGCCTCCCGGGCGGCCTTGCCAAGACCATCGCCGTCAACCCGCTGGGTCGATCGTGTTTCGCACTCCAGTGGGCGATCGGGGGGCGCGGTACGGCGGTCAGACGGTGAATCCGGCGACGCGGACGGCGTGCAGCAGGTCCCAGTGACACTCCTGGGAGACGGCCTGCGCGGCCCGGAGCAGCAGCGGCACCAGACGCCGGGGGTCGGCGGCGACGCTGCGCGCGGCCTCCTCGGGGGTGCGCACCCGGACGTAGGCGTCCAGCAGGATCCGCACCTCGCGGCTTCGGCCCCGCCCGTCCAGCGCCAGCACCGCCTCGCCGATCTCGGCGGCGGGGCGGGCCACGCCCTGCCGCAGGATCTGCTGCCCGTCCGCGGAGTGTCCCGCCGCGTCCAGGGCGTCGGCCGCGGCCACCAGCCGGTCGGCGGGCAGCGAGGCGGCCTCCCACAGCAGGGTCGCCCAGTCCGCGCCGAGCCCGGCGCGCCGGAACTCGGCCGCGAGCGGCGGGAAGCGGGTGGCGGGCCAGTGCGCGACCTCGGCCAGCAGGGCGTGCGCCTCGCCGCTGCGGCCCTGAGCCCGCAGCCGTACGAGCCGCTCGACGGCGCCGGCGACGGCCCGTGCCGCGTCCGCCTCCGACTCCGCCTCCCTGTCCGCTTCCGTGTCCGCCGGCTCGGGACCCGGCTCCGGCCGGGGCACCTCCTGCGCGGCCCCGGCGAACCGGGCACCACGCGGGGTGCGCCGGGCCGCGGGTGCCGGCCCGGCGGCGGGCGGCGGCACCGGGGCCTGTACCGGGGCCGCCTGCGGTACGACGGCCGGCGCGGCCTCGTCCTCGGCCATCCCGGCGAAGCGGGCACTGCCCCGGCGGCGCTTGCGCTGCTTGGGGGTGGCCTCGGAGGCGGTCCCCGGGGTTTCGCGGGACGGCCCGGCGGCGGGGGCCGGTTCGGGCGCGGGAGGCTGCTCGGGCGCGGGAGGCTCTTCGGGCGCGGGAGGCTCTTCGGGCGCGGGAGGCTCTTCGGGCGCGGGGGATGCGAGCGGGTCCGGGACGGCCTCGGCGGGGGCGGGCGGGGCGGGGTACTGCCCGCCGGAGGCAGGTGCCGGGCCGGGGCGGCGCAGGGCGTGGAAGGCGGACAGGCGCCCGGTGCGGACGGAGGCGGGGACCGCGGCTGCCGGGGTGCCGTCCGGGAGGCGGGGCGTTCGGGGGCGCAGACGGTACTCGCGGACGAAGTCCGCGCCGGCGTCCCCCGTTCCGGCCGGGGCCGTCTCGTCGCCGCGTGCCGCGCGCCGGTCCAGGCCGGCCACGCGGGACCGGAGTTCCGCGCACCGCGCGGTGGCACGTTCGTGGTCGTCGCGGGCCCAGGCGAGGTCGAGGCGCAGGGCGTCGGCCTCCCCCGGCGTGGTGGCCGCGGCGAGCAGCCGGCCCAGTTCGGCCTGCCGTTCGGCGGCGTACCTCCGCTCGCGCAGCATCGCGTCCAGCCGGTCGCCCAGTTCCGCCCGGGCGCCCGGCCGCAGGTCGTATGCGGCGAGGGCGGCCGCGTGCAGGAGCCGGGCCCGTTCCTCCTCGGCCCGCGCGGCCGGGGCCCCGTACGTCACCGCGAGGTCCCGCAGGAGCGCGTCCACCACGTCCCACGGCGGCACCTCACGTCCGTCGAGGCAGGCCCGCATGCCCTCGGGGTCACGCCGCCAGAACACCCCGCACCAGCCGCCGCCCTGATCCAGGCGCGCCAGCAGACCGTCCAGGTAGTTCGCGAACTCCCGCAGCTGCCCGGGGAGTTGATCCACAGTCATCGCCCGACTCCCGCTCGACCGGAGCACTCCGGTTCCGTAGGCAACACCAGGCGTGTTACGGCACTGCTACACCGGTTTTTCCGGAAAGGGGCACGAGTGATCCATTACGGGATCTTGACCGACACCCCGGCGAGCTCGCACCGCTCGGCCAGCGCGTCCATGGACAGCCCGAGCGCCCGGGCCAGCGCGGCCACCGTGAAGAACGCCGGGGTCGGGGCGCGGCCCGTCTCGATCTTGCGGAGGGTCTCGGCCGAGATGCCCGCCTCGGCGGCGACGTCCGTCATGCTCCGCGCGCCGCGGGCGTCACGCAGCAGGCAGCCGAGGCGCTCGCCGCGTTCGCGTTCTTCGGGGGTCAGGGGGGTGCGCACCATGCCGTCATTGTAATACCGGTATAGTAATTGGCATGGTGGAACTGAAGACGGACACGTCGATCGAAGCGATGCACGCGGCGGGCCAGGTCGTGGGGCGGGCCCTGACGGCCGTGCGGGAGGCCGCGGCCGTCGGCGTCACCCTGCTGGAACTGGACGAGGTGGCCCGGGAGGTACTGCGCGAGGCGGGTGCCTCCTCGCCGTTCCTCGGCTACCGCCCCTCCTTCGCCCCGACCCCGTTCCCCGCGGTGATCTGCGCCTCGGTCAACGACGCGATCGTGCACGGCATCCCGACCCGCTACCGCCTGCGCGACGGCGACCTGGTCTCCATCGACTGCGGCGCGGAACTGGACGGCTGGGCCGGTGACTCGGCGATCAGCTTCACCGTGGGCCGGGCCCGCCCGGCCGACGTACGGCTGATCGAGACGGCCGAGCGGGCCCTGTCGGCGGGCATCGGGGCGGCGGTCGTCGGCAACCGCATCGGCGACATCGCCCACGCCATCGGCACGGTGTGCCGGGCCGGCGGGTACGGCATCATGGACGACTTCGGCGGCCACGGCATCGGCCGCCGCATGCACGAGGACCCGCCGGTACCGAACGAGGGCCGCCCCGGCCGGGGCCTGGCCCTGCGTCACGGCATGGTCCTGGCGATCGAACCGATGCTGATCGCCGGCGGACGGAACGACTACCACGCGGCCCCCGACGGCTGGACGCTGTGCACGAACGACGGCTCCCGGGCCGCCCACGTGGAACACACGGTGGCGATCACGGAGGCGGGCCCGCGGGTTCTCACGGAGCGGTAGCGGCCCCGCCCCGCCGCAGGGATCAGAACGTGCCGCCGGAATCGATACGTGCCATCGTGGCATGAGCGCACCCCGTCCCGGTCACCCGGCGGGGGCCACCCGTCAGCGAAGGAAACGGAAACGATGACCAGCGGCTTCATCGGACCGGAGGGCGACCCCTTCGGCGAATTCCTCGCCCGCTTCTTCGGCGGAGCCGGCCCCAGCCCCGGCCCCCGCCAGATCGACATCGGCCGTCTGCTGAGCCAGCCGGCCCGGGAACTGGTCAGAGGTGCCGCCCAGTACGCCGCCGAGCACGGCAGCCGGGACCTGGACACGCAGCACCTGCTGCGCGCTGCGCTCGCCGCCGAACCCACCCGGAGCCTGCTCAGCCGGGCCGGCGCCGACCCGGACGCGCTCGCGACGGAGATCGACGAGCGGTCCGGTCCGGCCCAGCACCCGCCGGGCGAGGCACCGCCGCCGACGACGCTGTCCCTGACGCCGGCGGCCAAGCGCGCCCTGCTGGACGCGCACGACCTGGCCCGCTCGCGCGGTGCCGGATACATCGGCCCGGAGCACGTGCTGAGCGCCCTGGCGGCGAACCCGGACTCGGCCGCCGGGCACATCCTGCACGCGTCCCGCTTCGCGTCCTCCGGCCTTCCGTCCGAGTCGTCGGAGGGCGACCGGACGCGGACCGCCGAGCGGCAGCGGCCCACGTCGACGCCGACGCTGGACAAGTACGGCCGCGATCTGACCGACCTGGCCCGGCAGGGGCGCATCGACCCGGTGATCGGGCGGGACGACGAGATCGAGCAGACCATCGAGGTGCTCTCCCGGCGCGGCAAGAACAACCCGGTCCTGATCGGGGACGCGGGGGTCGGCAAGACCGCGATCGTGGAGGGCCTGGCCCAGCGGATCGCGGACGGGGACGTGCCCGACGGCCTCCTCGGGCGCCGGGTGGTCGCCCTGGACCTGACCGGGGTGGTCGCGGGCACCCGTTTCCGCGGCGACTTCGAGGAACGGCTGACCAACATCGTCGGCGAGATCCGCGCCCACTCCGACCGCCTGATCGTCTTCATCGACGAACTGCACACCGTCGTCGGCGCGGGCGCCGGCGGCGAGGGCGGGGCGATGGACGCGGCCAACATCCTCAAGCCGGCGCTGGCCCGCGGCGAGCTGCACATCGTCGGCGCGACCACGCTGGAGGAGTTCCGGCGGATCGAGAAGGACGCCGCGCTGGCCCGCCGCTTCCAGCCGATCCTGGTGCCCGAGCCGACCGTCGCGGACGCCCTGGAGATCCTGCGCGGGCTGCGCGACCGCTACGAGGCCCACCACCAGGTCCGCTACTCCGACGAGGCGCTGGTGGCCGCCGTGGAGCTGTCCGACCGCTATCTCGCCGACCGCCGGCTGCCGGACAAGGCGATCGACCTGATCGATCAGGCCGGGGCGCGGGTGCGGCTCGGTGCCCGGACCAAGGGCACGGACGTGCGCGCCATGGAGCGCGAGGCCGAGCAGCTGACCCGGGACAAGGACCAGGCGGTCGCGGACGAGCAGTACGAGCTGGCGACCCAGCTCAGGGACCGCATCACCGAGCTGAAGCGGCGCATCGCGGAGAGCACCGGCGGGGACCGGGCCGACGAGGGCCAGGACCTGGAGGTGACGGCCGAGGCCGTCGCCGAGGTGGTGTCCCGGCAGACCGGCATCCCGGTCAGCCGCCTCACACAGGAGGAGAAGGAGCGGCTGCTGGGCCTGGAGCGGCATCTGCACCAGCGGGTGGTCGGCCAGGACGAGGCGGTCGCAGTCGTCGCCGAGGCGGTGATGCGCTCGCGGGCCGGCCTGGCGAGCCCCGACCGGCCGATCGGCAGCTTCCTGTTCCTGGGCCCGACCGGTGTCGGCAAGACCGAGCTGGCCCGGGCGCTGGCGGAGGCGCTGTTCGGCAGCGAGGACCGGATGGTCCGCCTCGACATGAGCGAGTACCAGGAGCGGCACACCGTCTCCCGGCTGGTCGGCGCCCCGCCCGGGTACGTCGGCCACGAGGAGGCCGGCCAGCTCACCGAGGTGGTGCGCAGGCACCCGTACTCGCTGCTGCTCCTGGACGAGGTGGAGAAGGCGCACCCGGACGTCTTCAACATCCTGCTGCAGGTGCTCGACGACGGGCGGCTGACCGACTCGCAGGGCCGCACCGTCGACTTCACCAACACCGTCATCGTGATGACCAGCAACCTCGGCTCCGAGGCGATCACCCGGCGCGGCGCCGGCATCGGGTTCGGCGCGGGCGGCAGCGAGGCCGAGGAGGAGGCGCGGCGGGAGCAGATCCTCAGGCCGCTGCGCGAGCACTTCAGGCCGGAGTTCCTCAACCGCATCGACGAGATCGTCGTCTTCCGCCAGCTCACCGCCGACCAGTTGCGGCGGATCACCGACCTGCTGCTGGAGCGGACCCGCCGGATGCTGCACGCGCAGGGCGTCACGGTGGAGTTCACCGGCCCGGCCGTGACCTGGCTCGCCGAGCGGGGCTACCAGCCCGAGTACGGTGCCCGGCCGCTGCGCCGCACCATCCAGCGCGAGGTGGACAACCGGTTCTCCCGGCTGCTGCTCGACGGCAGGATCGGGGAGGGCAGCCGGGTGACGGTGGACGTGACGGACGGACAGCTGGCGTTCCGCACCGAGGACGGTGCCGGCGAGCCGCCCGCACCGCACGCGTGAGCCGGCGGGCCGGGCGCCCGCGGGGTGTTCGCCCGCGGGCCGGGCGGCCCGGCGCTCAGGGCGCCGGGTCCACCACCATCGCCGAGCCGCCTCCGCGCCGTACCTTCTCGGCGGCGGCCAGCCATTCGCCGTTGCCCAGCCGCTGCACGCCGGTCGCCGCGCCGATCTCGGGGTTGAGCGAGAAGGAGTGCCCGATGGCTTCCAGCTTGGCCCGCGTCTGACTGTCGTAGAGGGCGGGTTCGAGTTCGGTCCTGGCCGCGTTGCGCTGGCTGGCGCGGGGTGCGGCGATGGCGTCGGCCAGGGACAGGCGCCGGTCGAGGAACCCGGTCAGGGTCTGCAGCACGGTGGTGATGATGGTCGCGCCGCCCGGCGATCCCAGCGCCACCACCGGCCTGTCGTGCCGGTCGAGCACGATGGTCGGCGAGATCGACGAGCGCGGCCGCTTGCCGGGGCCCGGCAGGTTCGGGTCGTGCACCGCCGGGTTGGCCGGGGTGAAGGAGAAGTCGGTCAGCTCGTTGTTGAGCAGGAACCCGCGGCCGGGCACGGTCATGGCGCTGCCGCCGGTCTGCTCGATGGTGAGCGTGTAGGAGACGACGTCGCCCCACTTGTCGGCGACCGTGAGATGGGTGGTGTTCTCGCCCTCGTACGTCGTCGCGGCGGCCGTGCCGCCGGTGCCGCAGGCCGCGGGGTGGCGCGGGTCGCCGGGGGCGACCGGGCTGGTGAGGACCGCGTCGTCCTGGATCAGGCAGGCGCGGGAGTCGGCGTACTTCTGCGCGAGCAGCTGCCTGGTCGGCACGTCCTCGAAGGCGGGGTCGCCGACCCAGCGGCCGCGGTCGGCGAACGCGATGCGGCTCGCCTCGATGAAGTGGTGCAGGTACTGGACCTCACCGGCCTTGGAGAGGTCGGTGTTCTCCAGGATGTTGAGGGCCTCGCCGACCGTGGTGCCGCCCGAGGAGGAGGGGGCGATGGAGTACACCTTCAGTCCGCGGTACGAGGTCTTCGTGGGCGCCTGGAGCCCCGCGCGGTAGGCGGCGAGGTCCTTGGCGGACAGCTTTCCGGGGCGGGCCTTCCAGCCGGAACCGGGGTCGACCGGCGGGTTGTCGACGGTGGAGACGATGTCCTTGCCCAGGTCGCCGCGGTAGACGGCGCCGACGCCCTTGCGCGCCAGCTCCGCGTAGGTGCGGGCGAGGTCGGGGTTCTTGAAGGTGGAGCCGACCACGGGGAGCTGCCCGTTCGGCAGGAACAGCTTCGCGGTGTCCGGGAAGGAGCGGAAGCGGGTCTCGTTGGCCGCCGTCTGGGCGCGGAAGGTGTCGTCGACGGTGAAGCCGTCACGGGCGATCCGCTCGGCGGGCCTGAGGACCGTGCCGAGTTTTCTGCTGCCCCATGCGTCCAGCGCGGTCTGCCAGGTGGCGGGCGTGCCGGGCGTGCCGACGCTCAGGCCGCTGCTGACGGCGTCGGCGAAGGCGAGGGGCTTGCCGTTCTCCGTGAAGAGGTCGGGGCCGGCGGTCAGCGGCGCGGTCTCCCGGCCGTCGATCGTATGCACCGTACGGGACTTGGCGTCGTAGTAGACGAAGTAACCGCCTCCGCCGATGCCGGAGGAGTAGGGCTCGGTGACGCCGAGCGCGGCGGCCGTGGCGACGGCGGCGTCCACGGCGTTGCCGCCCTTCCTCAGCACCTCGATGCCGGCGGCGGAGGCGTCGGCGTCGACACTGGCGACGGCACCGCCGTATCCGACGGCGACCGGCACCTTCCCGGGAACGGTGCCGGCGGCGGAGGGTGGCGCTGCCGCCCCCACCGACACCACGACGGCCGAGACCGCCAGGACCGAGAGTTTCCGTGCGACAGGGCGACGCATCCGCACCTCCAGCCAGAGACCGTCCGGGCAGCTTAGTGCATCGTCATGATCACGTCAGGAATGCGTCGAACACGGGTACGCCGCAACCGCTAGCATGCGCGGGCATGAACGACGACGTGCGCAACATCGTACTGGGCGTGGTGGCGGCCGGCATCAGCGCCGGGCTGGGCTGGATCGCCCGTACCTATCTGTGGAAGCGGAAACTCCGGCGCAAGCAGGCGTTCTTCGGGCTGCCGGAGAACGCGGAGTCACTGCTCGTCGTCAACCGCGACCCGGCCACGTCCGAGCCGGCGGTCCACCGCTTCGATGTGTTCGCGCTCCTGGAACTGGCCGCGCTGATCAAGGACTGCGGCGCGCATCTGCAGGTGGTGACCCAGGACACCGTCCAGCAGGGCTTCGGCGAACGCACGGAGTTCTGCGTGGGCGGACCCGGGTCGAACCGGCGCATGCTGGCCCACATGTCGGCGATGCTGCCCGGACTGCGCGTCAACGTGGACCCGGAGCCGGGCCCGGACCGCGGCGCCTTCCAGATCGGCGCCGAGCGGTACCGCATGGATCCCGGCGTCACGGAGTACGTCCTGCTGGCCCGGCTCACCGCGGGCGAACGGCGCGAGGCGCGGCCGGTGTTCCTGTTCTGCGGGCAGCGGGCGATCACCAACCAGGCGGCGACCCGGTACCTCGCCCGCAACCACGAACGGCTGGCCCGCAAACACGGCGACAACTCCTTCGTGCTGCTGCTGAAGGTCGTCAACTCGCAGGCGTACGGGCCCGACGTGGTGGAACTGGTCGCGGACGTGACGCGGGCGGCACAGGCGCCGCCGCCGGCCGCCGAGGAGCCCGCTCCCCCACGCACCTCACACCGTGCCTCCTGAACTCGTTCACACCACAACAATCGTTACTCGCACGAGCCGACAGGCCTGTTCGGGCGGCCCGACGAGGTGCGGACCGACACCGGGCGCTGGTTCGACCACTGTCTCAAGGGCACGGACAACGGCATCGACCGCGAGCAGCCGGTCCGGCTCAAGTCCCGTTCCACGGGCGGCTACGAGGGCTACCCGGACTGGAAATCGGCCGCCGCCACCCGCCGGAAGATCGCCCTCACGGGTTCCACCACCGTCCACACGAACGTCGACTCGGGCGCGGACGGCGGGACCGTCCTGCTGTCCGGCATCCTCGACCAGGTGGCCCGGGTGCCGCCCGTCGCGCCGGTCACGCTGCTCCCGCGCCGCTGGGCCGCGGTGTGGCAGTCGGAGAAGTACGCCTCGGCCCAACAGGTGCGCGGCACCGCTCACCTGCACACCACGCTGACCCCGAGCGCCGGGAGCGGCACCCTCGTCGCCTACCTGTACGACGTGGGGCCGCTGGGCCTCGGCAAGCTGGTCACCCACGCCCCGTACACCTGGCACGGACGGACGCCCGGCCGGTCGTCGGCCGTGGACCTGGATCTGTTCTCCACCGCCTACGACGTGCCGGCCGGGCGCCGTCTCGTCCTGGTCGTGGACACGGTCGACCCGCTCTCCATCGAGCACAACCCGCCCGGCGCGCAGCTGACCTTCTCCTCACCGGCGGACGACCCGTCATACGTGTCCGTGCCGCTGCGCGAGCAGTGATCGCCGGCTGCCGCCGGCCGGGTCTGGCTCGGTGAACCGCCACCCCACGAAGGGCACATCCTATGCGACGACCACCGGCCGGTCAGCCGACCGGGGTCGCCGCCCGGTGACCTGGGGCTCGACCGGCGGGCCGCTCCTACGACTCGGCGACCTCGGCGTAGAGCTGCGAGAGTTCCGGCACGCCGTTCGCGGCCCACTCGTGGCCGGACGCGACGACGTCGAACTCACGGCCGGACGCCAGCAGTACGACCGGCCCGGCGGGCCGGAGGTCCCACACCGCGCCGGGGACGGTACGCACGATCACCGTCCCCAGGTAGAAACCGGCGTCGTTGCCCAGCCAGGGCAGGATCTCCTCGTCGTCGCGCCAGCGCGGCAGCACCTGGTCGAGTGCCTCCAACGAGCTCGGGGAGTCGTCCAGCCGGACCCCCGCCTGCTCCGCCTGGGAGCGCAGCAGCTCGCACTCGGAGAGGAGGTCGGCGACGCCCTCGGGATCGGTGGGGAGCACCGCCTTCCCGGTCTTGGGGTGCCGGTGGCCCAGGAAAGGGATGTTCATACGCCCAGCGTCGCATTCGCACGGCCGTGCACACCACAGCCCGGCCGCTGGTGTCGTGCCCTCTGTGCGTCCGGCACGTCCCGCGCGTGCTACACGTCCAGGTCGACCACGACGGGCGCGTGGTCGGAGGCGCCCTTGCCCTTGCGTTCCTCACGGTCCACATAGGCGTCCTTGACCGCCTTCGCGAACGGTGCGTTGCCGTAGACCAGGTCGATGCGCATACCGCGGTTCTTGGGGAAGCAGAGCTGGCGGTAGTCCCAGTACGTGAAGGGGTGGTCGTACTTCAGCGGGCGCGGGACGACGTCGGACAGACCCGCCTCGCGCAGGGACGCCAGGGCGGCGCGCTCGGCGGGGGTGACGTGGGTACTGCCCTCGAAGGCGGCCCGGTCGTAGACGTCGTCGTCGGTCGGCGCCACGTTGTAGTCGCCCAGCACCGCGAACGGGCGGCCGCCGCCCGCGTCGCCGGCGACGGCGGCCCTGAGAGCCTCGAACCACTGGAGCTTGTACGCGTAGTGCGGGTGGTCCACCTCGCGGCCGTTGGGCACGTACACCGACCAGACGCGGACCGGGCCGCAGGTCGCGGAGATCGCCCGGGGCTCCACCGCGCCGTCGTAGCCGGGGTCGCCCGGCAGTCCCTTGACGACGTCCGCGAGGCCGACGCGGGAGAGCACCGCCACGCCGTTCCACCGGCCCGTGGCGTGCACCGCCGCCTCGTATCCCAGCTCGCGCAACTGGCCGAACGGGAACTGCTCCTCGGCGATCTTGGCCTCCTGGAGGCAGAGCACGTCGGTGCCGCTGCTCTCCAGCCAGGCCAGCAGCCTCGGGAGGCGGGCGGTGATCGAGTTCACGTTCCAGGTCGCGATGCGCATGTCCCCCAACCTACCCGGCGGGTCCGACAACGCGGCCCGCCCGCCTCCCGGGCCGCTCAGACCTGAGCGGACGCCCCCGGCGCCAGCCGCAGGTGCTCGGTGCCGCCGAGGGCGCCGATCTGGCGGTCGTAGATCGGGCGGGCGAGGTCGGTGAGCAGGGCGTCGTGGACGTCGTAGGCACGCTGCGGGCGCACCTCTCGGACGTAGTCGATGACCTCGGAGATCTTGTTCCAGGGGGCCATGACCGGCAGCATCAGGGTCTCGACCGGCAGACCGGGCACGGTGAGGGCGTCGCCGGGGTGGAAGACCCGGCCGCCGTCGACGAGGTAGCCGACGTTGGTGATGCGCGGGATGTCCGGGTGGATCACCGCGTGCAGTTCGCCGTGGACCTGCACGTCGAAGCCCGCGGCGGTGAAGGTGTCACCGTGGCCGACGGTGTGCACCCGGCCGGGGAAGGCCGCGGAGAGCTGGTCGGCGACCGACTTCAGGGTCCAGATCCCGGCGGCGGGGTTCGCTTGCAGAGCGGCCCGCAGCCGGCCCTCGTCGAAGTGGTCCGGATGCTCGTGGGTGACCAGGACGGCGTCCGCGCCGACGGCGGCGTCCTGCTCGCTGAAACCGCCGGGATCGATGACGAGCGTCCGCCCGTCCTTCTCGAGCCGGACGCAGGCGTGGGACATCTTCGTGAGCTTCATGGCTCCCATCCTCCCTCCCGGGCGCCGCCCGGACCGGCTCAGCCCTCGGGGGTGGTCTCCTCCCGGATGACCTGCTGGGCCACCCGGAAGGCGCTGTTCGCCGCCGGTACGCCGCAGTAGACGGCCGCCTGCAGCAGCACCTCCTTGATCTCGCCGGGAGTCAGTCCGTTGCGCAGGGCCGCCCGGGTGTGGGAGGCCAGGTCCTCCAGGTGACCGCCGGCGACCAGCGCGGTGAGCGTGACGCAGCTGCGGGTACGGCGGTCGAGGCCGGGGCGGTCCCAGATCTCGCCCCAGGCGTAGCGGGTGACGAGCTCCTGGAAGTCGCCGGAGAAGTCGTCGGCCTGGGCGAGCGCGCGGTCCACGTGCGCGTCGCCGAGGACCTCCCGGCGTACCTTCAGACCCGCGTCGTAGGGGTCGGGCCGGGCGGGGAGCTGCTGCGGTACGGCGGCCGGCGCGATCTCGGCGACGGGGGCGGCCTGCGGCGGCGCGGCGGGGGCCGGCTGGAGGGGGGCCGCCGGGACGGCCGTCTGACCGGTGGCGGGCTCGTGGGCGGGCTGCCAGGCGGTGGAGAAGTGCCGGACCAGCAGGTCGGTGACGGCCGCGGGCTGCTCGACGGGGACCAGGTGGGAGGCTCCGGGGACGACCGCGAGGCGGGCGTCCGGGATGCCGGCGACCAGGGTGCGGGCCTCGGCGGGGCCGGTGACCTGGTCGTCGGAGCCGACCAGGACGAGGGTCGGCACGCCGACGCGGCCCAGCTCGCCCCGCACGTCGAACCCCGCGAGGGCCTCGCAGGCGGCGATGTAGCAGCCGGGGTCGGTGGTGCGGACCATCTGCACGGCCCACTCGGTGATCGCCGGCTGGGCGGCGGCGAACCCGCCGGTGAACCAGCGGTCGGGCGAGGTACGGGCGATCGGGTCCAATCCGTTGGTCCGTACGATCACCCCGCGCTGCCGGAACTCGTCGGCCGTGCCGAACCGCGGCGAGGCGGCGACCAGCGCGAGGGAGGCCAGCCGCTCCGGATGGCGCAGCGCCAGCTCGATGCCGACCGCGCCGCCGAGGGCGCAGCCCGCGTAGCCGAAGCGGTGCACGCCGAGCCCGTCCAGCGTGACCAGCAGCCGCGCGGTCAGCTCGGCGACGGACCCGGCGGGGTACGAGGGGGCGCCGCCGTGCCCGGGCAGGTCGTACCGGAAGATCCGCCACTGTCGGACCAGCTCGGGGACCTGCCGGTCCCACATGTGCCAGGTGGTGCCCAGTGAGGGACCCAGGATCAGGACAGGTGCGTCTTCTGGCCCGTCGAAGCGGTATTGCAGGGTGTTCGGTGGTGTCTCGCTCACCCGTCAGACCCTCTCATCCCGCACGGCCGCCCCTGCGACGGAGGGGGTGAGAATGTGGGCCGGATCAGGTGAACGACCTCTCGGGCGGCACGGTGTCCGAGGCATCGGACGACTTCGTGTCGGGTCCTGCCCTCCTTGCCGCGGCGTTCGCAGTGGTTCTCGGTACGCGGGCCGAGGCGCGGGCGGGTCCGCCGGCGGGGGTGACCCCGCACGACGCGGCGAAGGACGCCCACTGCCCGGAAGAGATCACACAGCCAATGGATCACCTGTGCCGCTCTCCGGGTACCGTCAGGGTATGAGTCATCCGCACCCCGAACTGAAAGCCGCCCCTCCTCTGCCTGAAGGAGGCCTGCGAGTCATCGCCCTGGGCGGCCTGGGTGAGATCGGCCGCAACATGACCGTCTTCGAGCACGCCGGCAAACTGCTCATCGTCGACTGCGGCGTGCTCTTCCCCGAGGAGACCCAGCCCGGCGTGGACGTGATCCTGCCGGACTTCACCTCGATCCGGGACCGGCTGGACGACATCGTGGCCGTGGTGCTCACCCACGGCCACGAGGACCACATCGGCGGCGTGCCGTACCTGCTGCGCGAGCGGTCCGACATTCCCGTCGTGGGCTCCAAGCTGACGCTGGCGTTCCTGGAGGCCAAACTCAAGGAACACGGCATCCGGCCCCGCACGGTACGGGTGCGGGAGGGCGACCGGCGTGGCTTCGGACCCTTCGACTGCGAGTTCGTGGCGGTCAACCACTCCATCCCCGACAGCCTCGCGGTCGCGATCCGCACCCGGGCCGGGATGGTGCTGCACACCGGCGACTTCAAGATGGACCAGTTCCCCCTCGACGACCGCATCACCGATCTGCGCGCCTTCGCCCGCCTCGGCGAGGAGGGCGTGGACCTGTTCCTCACCGACTCCACCAACGCCGAAGTACCCGGCTTCACCACCTCCGAGCGTGAGCTGAACCCGGCGATCGAACAGGTGATGCGCACCGCGCCGCGCCGGGTCATCGTCTCCAGCTTCGCCAGCCATGTGCACCGCATCCAGCAGATCCTGGACGCCGCCCACCAGCACGGCCGCAAGGTCGCCTTCGTCGGCCGGTCGATGGTCCGCAACATGGGCATCGCCCGTGACCTGGGCTATCTGAAGGTCCCCTCCGGTCTGGTGGTGAGCACGAAGGAGCTGGAGAAGCTCCCGGACCACAAGGTCACCCTGGTGTGCACCGGCTCCCAGGGCGAACCGATGGCCGCGCTGTCACGGATGGCCAACCGCGACCACGTGATCCGCATCGGCAAGGGCGACACCGTCCTGCTCGCCAGCTCCCTCATCCCCGGCAACGAGAACGCCATCTACCGGGTGATCAACGGACTCACCCGGTGGGGCGCCCACGTCGTCCACAAGGGCAACGCCAAGGTGCACGTCTCCGGGCACGCCAGCGCCGGCGAACTCGTCTACTGCTACAACATCGTCAAGCCCCGCAACGTCATGCCCGTGCACGGCGAATGGCGCCACCTGCGGGCCAACGGCGACCTCGCCATCCGTACCGGTGTCGACCCCGAGCGGGTCGTCATCGCCGAGGACGGCGTCGTGGTCGACCTGGTCGACGGACGCGCGTCCATCACCGGCAAGGTCCCCGCCGGCAACGTCTACGTGGACGGCATGGAAGTCGGCGGCGCCACCGAAGCGTCCCTCAAGGACCGCCTCACCCTCGCCGCCGAAGGCGTGGTCACGGTGGTGGCGATCGTCGACGCCGACACCGGCGCCCTCGCCGAGGCCCCCGACTTCCTGGCCCGGGGCTTCGTCCACGACGACACCACCTTCGAGCCGGTCGTCCCCGTCATCGAGAAGACCCTGGCCACCGCGGCCGAGGAAGGCGTCGGGGACGCCCGCCAACTCGAACAGCTCCTCGCCCGCGCCGTGGCGAACTGGGCGTTCCGCACCCACCGCCGCAAGCCCCTCATCATCCCCGTCATCATCGACGCCTGAGCCGCGGCCCCGGTCGGACCGTCACGGGGCCGCCGGGCATCGCCAAGGCGTGCGGCGGCGAGCCGGGAGTGCCCACAGACGCGGCCTCGGGACGATCCGTGGTCGCCGGGGAAGTCGCGCGGGCGGACGCGGTCCGTGCGAGCGTCGCTGTCGCGGACGGCGGTGAGGTCGGTCCGGGTCACCGGGCCGATGCGCTGGTCGGCCCGGCCGGGGACGGCCGGTCGGCCGGTCGGCCCGTGCGTGCGGCGGCCGTGACGGTCGGCGCCACCTCGACGCTCATGTCGTCGCGGACCCGCGGTCCGGCCGCGTCCGTGCGGGGCCGCGTCCGGACCGGCGTCACACGGTGCCCCCCGCGGAGATGGCGCGACTTCCTGATCGCGAAGGTTCTAGGCCACCGTGTCGAGGACGGGCTTGCGTACGGAGGCACGCCGGGTCCCCGGGGAAGGGCGGCGGCGGCCTCGGGAGGAGGCGCTGCGCCGGGGGCGTTCGGCCACCGGCGCGGTGATGACGACCGGGATGCCGGACGGGGCCTGGGCGCCGGTGATCCGGCTCAGGGCCTCGTCTCCCGAGCGGATCTGGGTGGTCTGCGGCCGGATTCCGGCGTCGGACATGAGGCGGACCATGCCGCGGCGCTGGTTCGGTGTGACCAGCGTGACGACGCTGCCGGACTCGCCGGCGCGGGCGGTACGGCCGCCGCGGTGGAGGTAATCCTTGTGGTCGGTCGGCGGATCCACGTTGACGACCAGGTCGAGGTTGTCGACGTGGATGCCGCGCGCCGCGACATTGGTCGCCACCAGCACGGTGACGTGCCCCGTCCTGAACTGCGCCAGCGTGCGGGTGCGCTGCGGCTGCGACTTGCCGCCGTGCAGCGCAGCGGCGCGCACCCCGCTGTTGAGCAGGTCCTGGGTCAGCCGGTCGACGGCGTGCTTGGTGTCCAGGAACATGATGACGCGGCCGTCGCGGGCGGCGATCTCGGTCGTGGCGGCGTGCTTGTCGGCGCCGTGGACGTGCAGGACGTGGTGCTCCATCGTCGTGACCGCACCGGCCGACGGGTCGACCGAATGCACGACGGGGTCGGTCAGATAGCGGCGCACCAGCAGGTCGACGTTGCGGTCCAGGGTGGCGGAGAACAGCATCCGCTGCCCTTCCGGACGCACCTGGTCGAGCAACGCGGTGACCTGCGGCATGAAACCCATGTCGGCCATCTGGTCAGCCTCGTCGAGCACCGTGACGCCCACCTGGTCCAGCCGACAGTCGCCACGGTCGATGAGGTCCTTGAGCCGACCCGGCGTCGCGACGACGACCTCGGCCCCGCCGCGCAGCGCCCCGGCCTGCCGGCCGATCGACATCCCGCCGACCACCGTGGCCAGCCGCAGCCGGACGGAGCGGGCGTACGGGGTGAGCGCGTCGGTCACCTGCTGCGCCAGCTCACGCGTCGGTACGAGGATCAGCCCCAGCGGCCGGCGGGGTTCAGCCCGCTGTCCAGCGGTACGGGCGAGCAGAGCGAGGCCGAAGGCGAGGGTCTTGCCGGAACCGGTGCGCCCGCGGCCCAGAACATCACGGCCCGCCAGGGAGTTGGGCAGCGTCGCACCCTGGATCGGGAACGGTGCGGTCACCCCCTGCTTGCCGAGTTCGGCCAGCAGCGGCTCGGGCATCTCGAGATCGGCGAACGCCTGGGCGGCGGGCAACGCGGGGGTGATCGTCCTGGGCAGTGCGAACTCACCCCGCGCCGCGGCGGTCCGGCGGCCGTGACCACCGGACCGGGCGGGCCCGCCCGAACGGGGCTGTGCCTGCGAGCCGAAGCGGCTGCCGCCCTTTCCTGCGTCGGCACCGCCCTTACGGGCGCGGGCGGAGCGATCGTTCGTACGTGTGCGGTTCATGCGGAACCTTCCTCGATGTGGCACATATCAAGGAATTCCCGCAGCGATGAGCGGCATGGAGAATTACAGGTATGGACCGGTGGTGAAAAAACAGCTTCGGGCCGGCGGAAACATCCGGGGGCACCGGTGCTGAAATGGGTGACGCCGCGGGAGATGCGTGCAGCTGGGGCCCGCACCCCGAAGGATGCGGGCCCCAGCTGCGGTCGGTGCGTGAGCGTCAGGCCGGAACGATGTTCTCGGCCGTCGGGCCCTTCTGGCCCTGCGCGATGTCGAAGGTCACCTTCTGGCCTTCGAGCAGCTCACGGAAGCCCTGGGTGGCAATGTTCGAGTAGTGGGCGAACACGTCAGCGCCGCCACCGTCCTGCTCGATGAAACCGAAGCCTTTTTCCGCGTTGAACCACTTCACGGTACCAGCAGCCATGTCATATCTCCTTAGGGGCAATACATCGGAATCCGCACCGTGCGGACGCCGAGTCGCCGCGATGATTACCCCGTCCGGAAATGACTTCGGGAACCACAACTGCAACTGGGATCGAAGGTAGCACACCGGAACGGCCCGTGCACATTACGCAATTTCACTCTGCCTCGTGCGGCAAGAACCCTCGCTACGCGGTCCGTCAAATCCTCGCTTCGCGAGTACAGATATTGATCCGCTCGAGTGCCACGTTTCAGGAAGAGCGGTCTCGCTCCGAAGGAATGCGAAACTCGAATTCGGAACGGTCCCACGGCACGGCGGGCGGGTTCGCGAGCACGGTCCCGGTCCGCACCGCACCGACGCGGCGGTAGAAGTCATCGGCGGGACGATGCGACACGACCTTGACACGGTCGAGCCCGGCGGCACGGGCCTCGGACCGCATGTGCGCCACGAGCAGTCGTCCGATACCTCTTCCTTGCGCTTCGTCGGCGACGAACAGCAGGTCGAGCTCCGGTGGCGCGAGGACGAGCGAGTAGAACCCGACGACCCGGCCGCCCTGCTGGTCGGCGCCGACGGCCACGAAGGCGCGGTGGGCCTCGATGTAATCAGGACCGACCCGGTAGCCCGCGACCGCGGTCGCGTACTTGCCCTCGTAGGCGCCCGAGCCACGCACGAGCCGCGTGAGCCGTTTGGCATCCCCTGCGACGGCCCTCCGTATCGTGACCGGCTGACTGGTCGGGGACGTGCGTGAACTCATCGGGAGAGTATTTCGCACCCGGGGGCGCCTCCGTGCCGCGGGTCGGCCGCCCGGGCAGGCGTTACCGCACCGTCGGCGGGTGGTGCGGGGGCCCGCTGAGCCGTCTCACGCTCCACCGGAGGTGCCCTGGCCCGTCAGCGCGCCGACCGGGTCCGGGTCGGGCGTGCCGCGCGGCCACCAGTCGTCGTGGTCCGGTTCCGACTCGTACGCGTACCACGAGCCGTCGCGGCCGAGCCGGAGCTGGACATGTCCCCGGGGGTGGGTGAGGCGGTTGCGCCACGGCCGGAAGGCCGGAAGGCCGGCGGCGAGCAGGAGCGGGCGGGCCCGGTCGAAGCGTCCCGCCGGCGGATCCCAGGGCTCTTCGAGGACGGTGAGTCCTTCGGGTCCGCCCTGCCGCCAGGCGGCGACCGCGCGCGCCAGCTCGGCCGGGGTGCGGCCCGCGGCGGCGGCCAGTGCGGAGTAGAGCGCGCGGGTGCTCGCGGTCAGCCCGGTACCGGGGCGGGCCGCGGCCTGGCGTACGGCGTCCTGCCAGAGGGTGAGGTCGCCGACCGGGTCACGGCCGGTGGTGAGCAGGGTGTGGGCGCGGGCGGCGGCGTCGGTCGCCAGCTGGTCCAGCGCGAAGGGGTCGGGGCCGCCCGGCGCCGCCGGGTACACCGGGGGCTGCTGGGGGTGCGGGGGTGCGGGCAGCGGCGGGGGCAGCGGCGGAAGGCCGCGTGGAGCGAGGGCGTCGGTGGCGCGGACGCCGGGCAGGGACGCCGGCTGCCGTTCCCCGTCGGCGCGGGCCGCGCGGGCGGCGCTGCGGCGGGACAGCGCGTCCAGCAGGTCGCGCTCGCCGCGGCCGCGCAGCAGGAGCAGGACGAAGGGGTCGGCGTCGAGCAGACGGGCCGTCTGGTAGCACAGCGCCGCCGCGTGCTTGCAGGGGTGGCCGGAGTCGGGGCAACTGCACCGGGGTGCCAGGTCGCCGGGGCCGGGCAGGAGGGGGACGCCGCAGTCGGCGAGGGAGTGGGGCAGCTCCTTGTCGAGCAGGGCGGCGATGTGTCCCGGCCGGTCGGCGGCCGCGTCCAGGAACCGCTCCCAGTCGGCCTCCTCCAGCGTGCGCAGCCGCACCTGGACGCGGTACGGCCGCGGGCGGCTGCCGCGCACGTAGGCCAGCACGAGCCCCGGTGTCACGGTGATCGCGTCCACGTGGCCCTGCTCGGCGTACCCCCGCCCGCGCGCCAGCCGCCGCACGTCCAGTGCGCCCTGCTCCAGCGCGTCGACCCAGGCGTTGCCCCACCACGTCCCGGCGAACCGGGCCCCTTGCGACGGTCGGGCCGGGAGGGCGGGGAAGGTGCGGCGCAGTTCGTGGTCGCGGTGGGGGGTGGCCATGGTGTGGGGGACGGGCGGGAGGGGCGGTGCCTCCTGCGCGGGGGGCGCGGCCGCCGGTGCCGGGGTGGCCGGGGACGTGGCCGCGGTGGGTGAAGGGGCCGGCGGGCCGGGTACGGTCGCCCGCGCCGGCGGGTCCTCGGGGTGGGACGGCTCGTCCGGCTCGTGCGGCTCGTCCGGCTCGTATGGCTTGTGCGGTTCGTGCGGCTCGTGGGGTTCGTATGGCTTGTGCGGTTCGTGCGGCTCGTCAGGCTCGTCGGACATCGAGGGCATGCGGAAGGCGGTGGCGAGGAACTCCCGCATCTCCCGGGCCGCCCTGCGCCGCTCGACGCGCCGCGGGTCGTCACCGCCGGCCGGTGCCGGCCGGTCCGCGGGCCCGGTGCCGTCCACGGGCCCGGTGCCGTCCGCGGGATCCGCCTCCCGGGTTGCGCGGCGAGCGGCACGCAGCGCCTCCCGGGCGATGTCTCCCGGGCGTCCGCCCGGCCCGGCCGGGCCACGGCTCTCCGGTACCGCCTCCGGGGCCGGGCGGCGGTGCCCGGCGTCCGGGGCGGGCTCCTGCGGGGGCCGCGCCGCCGCGACACGGGCGGCCGGTCCGGGGCCGTGCTCGGCGGCCGCGCCCACGTCCCGCCGGGCGGCGACGGCCGTCCGGAGCGCCGCGCGCGCGGCGTCGCCGGGCCTCGGCGCGTCCCGCCCGGGAACCGCCGGACGCGGACGCGGCGACGGCTCCTCGCCCCGGGCGGTCCCGTCCCGGGCCTTCTCGTCCCGGGCGGTCCCGTTCCAGGCGCCCTCGTCCCCGGCGCCGGGTCCGGGTGTCCGCTCGTCGCGGGCCCCGTCCCCGGCCGGCCCGGGGACGGTCCCGGGCCCCGCCCCGGGTGCCGGCCCGGTCCCGCCCTCGGCCGCCACGGCCTCGTGCTCGCTCCACGGCGGGCCGCTCCCCCGCTCCCGGGCGTCCAGCGCCTCCCGCAGGGCCCGCCGCGCCACGTCACCCGGGCGCCTCTCCCCGCCCGTCACGACGGCCTCCTCAGCGACACCAGGTCGGACAGTTCACGGTCGGTCAGTTCGGTCAGGGCCGCCTCGCCGGAGCCGAGGATCGCGTCGGCCAGGGCGCGCTTGGCGGTGAGCATCTCCGCGATGCGGTCCTCGACCGTGCCCTCGGTGACCAGGCGGTGGACCTGGACGGGCTGGGTCTGGCCGATGCGGTAGGCGCGGTCGGTGGCCTGCTCCTCGACGGCCGGGTTCCACCAGCGGTCGAAGTGGATGACATGGCCCGCGCGGGTGAGGTTCAGACCGGTCCCGGCGGCCTTGAGGGAGAGGACGAGGACCGGTGTCCCACCGCTCTGGAAGCGGTCCACCATGCGCTCGCGCTCGGGGACGGGCGTGCCGCCGTGCAGCAGGTCGACCGGGACCGCGCGGGCGGCGAGGTGGGCGGTGATGAGGCGGGCCATGCCGACGTACTGCGTGAAGACCAGCGCCGAGCCGTCCTCGGCGAGCAGGGTGTCCAACAGCTCGTCGAGCAGGGCGAGTTTGCCCGAGCGGGCGGCCTGGGGGAGGCCGTCGCGTGCCTCCTCTTTCAGGTACAGCGCGGGGTGGTCGCAGATCTGCTTGAGGGCGCCCAGCAGCTTCAGCACCAGGCCCCGGCGCGCGATGCCCTCCGCGGTCTCGATCGCCAGCATCGACTCGCGCACCACCGCCTCGTACAGCGCGGCCTGTTCGCGGGTGAGCGGGACGGGGTGGTCCGTCTCGGTCTTGGGCGGCAGTTCGGGCACGATACCGGGATCGGACTTCTTGCGGCGCAGCAGGAAGGGGCGGACCAGGCGGGCGAGGCGGGCCACCGCCTCCTCGTCCTCGCCGTTCTCCACCGCGCGGGCGTGCCGGGCGCGGAAGGCCTTCAGGGGGCCGAGGAGTCCGGGGGTGGTCCAGTCGAGGAGGGCCCACAGTTCGGAGAGATTGTTCTCCACCGGGGTACCGGTCAGTGCCACGCGCGCGGGGGACGGGATCGTACGCAGCGCCTTCGCGGTCGCCGAGTACGGGTTCTTGACGTGCTGGGCCTCGTCCGCGACGACCATGCCCCAGGGCTGGCCGGCCAGGCGGGACGCCGTCGAGCGCATGGTCCCGTACGTGGTGAGGACGAAGCCCGGGCCGAGGCCGTCCAGGGTGCGGCCCTGGCCGTGGAAGCGGCGGACGGGGACGCCGGGCGCGAACCGGGCGATCTCGCGCTGCCAGTTGCCCAGCAGGGACGCGGGGCAGACGACGAGGGTCGGTTCGGGGCGGGCCCGCTTCAGGTGGAGGGCGATCACCGTGATGGTCTTGCCCAGGCCCATGTCGTCGGCGAGGCAGCCGCCGAGGCCGAGGGAGGTCATCAGGTCGAGCCAGGCCAGGCCGCGCAGCTGGTAGTCGCGGAGGGTGGCGTGCAGGCCCGCGGGCGGCTCGGCGGGCCGGATCCCGGCCGTGAGGCGGTCGCGCAGGGCGGCCAGCGCGCCGACGGGTACCGCCTGCACGGTCTCGCCGTCGACCTCGGCGGTGCCGGTGAGCGCGACGGACAGGGCGTCGACGGGGTCGAGCAGGCCCAGTTCTCGCTTGCGGGCCTTGCGGACGAGGGCCGGGTCGACGAGCACCCAGCGGTCGCGCAGCCGGACGACCGGGCGGTGGGCCTCCGCGAGGGCGTCCATCTCGGCCTCGCTGAGCGGGTCGCCGCCGAGCGCCAGCTGCCAGCGGAACTGCAGCAGTTCCTCGCTCTCGAAGAAGCCCGTGCCGTCGGTCGCCGAGCCCGGCGCGGGCCGGACCACGGCGGCGGCACTCAGGTCCTGCGCCAGGTCCCGGGGCCAGTGCACGGCGACCCCGGCCGCGGCGAGCCGGGTCGCCGCCACGCCGAGCAGCTCGCCGACCTCGTCCTCGGACAGGGCCAGCACGTCGGGCACCTCCTGTTCGGCGAGCCGGTCCAGCGGCGGCCACACCCGGGCGGCGCGGCGCACCGCGAGAGCCGCGTCGACGCGCGCGCGGGGCCCGAACGCGGCGTCGGCCTCCCCCGCCCACAGGGCCGCCGCGTCGGCCATCAGGGTGGGGTCGGCGAGACTGTGCACCTGGACGATCGCCGCGCCCGCGCCGCGCGCCCGCGTGCTGTCCGCGTCCCCGTCGAAGAGGTCGTACGCCGACAGGTCCAGGCGCAGCGAGATCCGCACACCCGCGTCCATGCCGGCGGCGACCTCGGCGGCCCAGTCGTGGGCCTCGGGCAGCGACTGGGGTTCGCGGGCGGCGAAGGGCCTGCCGGAGACGTGGGGCGCGGCCGGGGTGCGGGGCAGGGTGTCCGCGACGGCGTCCAGGAAGGAGCGGACCAGCGCCTCCGGCTCGGGCAGCCGCAGCGGGCCCGGTCCGGGCAGCGGCACGGCATGGCCCTCGGCGGGCAGGGCCGCGGCCACCGCGCGCAGGTGGGCGATGTCGTCGGCGTCGAGGGGCCCGGCACGCCACGCGTCGTGCCCGGCGGGGGTGAGCCCGGGCAGCAGGCGGCCGCGGGCGGCGAGCCGGAGCGCGTGCAGGGCGGCCGCGCCCCAGCAGGCCGTGGCCGGGTGGGCGGCCGGGTCCCGGCGGGCCCGCACCAGCAGCGGGAGGGCCTGCTCGAGCGGCAGGGACAGGGCGGGCACCTGCCTGCGGCGCACACCCGGGCCGTGCCGGCGTACGACCGTCAGCTCGTCCCGGCGTGCGCCCGGCGGTTCCTCGGCGGCTTCGGGCGGGGCCGGTCCGTCGTCGGGGTCCCAGAAGGCGATCCGGCCCTCGCGCGGCAGGGGCGCGGGCAGGTAGACGGCCGCGAACCGCAGCGGGACGGCCTCCCCGTCCCCGGGGGTTCCTCCGGCGCTTCCGGCCACCGCAGCCGTGCCGCTCATACGCTCTGCCACCTCCCGCCCGTGCGTCGGATCAGACGTCTTCGACTGTACGGGCGGGGTCTGACATCGATGCCGGTACTCGGGTTCCGGCGGCCGTGGCTCGGGGCCCGCCCGGTCAGGGCACGGTGCGGGAGACGACGTACACCATCGGGAAGTTCGGGTCGGCCAGGTTCACGACCACGTCCTGGGTGGGCGCCGGGTTCTTCTGCTTGTGGGTGAGGCCCCACCAGGGTCCGGGGCCGGTGAAGGTCCAACCGGTGATCTTCTGGTCGCGGGCGCTGATGCTGATGTCGCCCTTCCGCAGGTCGTCCCGGCTGACCTCCATGCTCTCCAGGAAGCTGTCCAGACCGGCGCTGTTGGTCCGGAACTGGGTGTAGAGACGGCTGGTCTTCCAGTTGTTCGTCTCGTAGTAGGCGATCCGGTCGGCCGGGTGCGGGACGGGCACCTGGTAGAGGCGGCGCTGCACCTTCGACGGCCAGCCCGCGGTGAGGCCGGTGGCCGAGTACTTCTGCTCCTTGTCCTTGCCGCTGTCGCGGCTCTGGTTGGCGGAGATCACCAGGTAGCCGGCCGGGATGCCGATGAGCAGCACGATGATCAGCAGGGTGAGCGCCCTGCGTTCGGCCTTGTGGCGGGGGTTCTCGGCCGGGCGGTGCGGCTCGTCCGGGGGTGCGGCCTGGCGGGGCAGCGAGGCGGTCATGCCGGGTCCTGCGCGCGGCGCGCCTCGGCGTACCGCTCGTAGCGCTCGTAGCGCTCCACCCGGCGCCGCTTGGCGCGCCGGAAGCGGCGGGCGACCAGGCGGGCCAGGTCGGCGGCGCCGACCATGCCGGCCTCCGGGCCGAGCTGGGCGCGGGTGATGCGGGCCTCGGGGCGGTAGCCGCGGCCGGTGAGATGGCGTTTGAAGGCGTCGCGGGCCGGGCCGATCAGCAGGTCGTCGGCGGCGCTGACGCCGCCGCCGATGACGAAGCAGGACGGGTCCAGGGCGGCGGCCAGGTTGGCGATGCCCACGCCGAGCCACTGGCCGATGTCCTGGAGCAGTTCGACGCACATCGCGTCGCCCTCGCGGGCCAGCTCGGTGATCATCGGACCGGTGATGTCGGCGATGTTGCCCTTGACGTGCTCGATGATCCCGTACGCGACCGGCGAGTCGGCGGCGGCCAGTTCGCGTGCCTCCCGGACCAGCGCGTTGCCGGAGCTGTACTGCTCCCAGCAGCCGCGGTTGCCGCAGGGGCAGCGGTGGCCGCCGGGCACGACCTGCATGTGCCCGAACTCACCGGCGACGCCATACTTGCCGCGCTTGACCTGGCCGTCCTCCAGGATCGCGCCGCCGATGCCGGTACCCAGCGTGATCATGACGAGGTGGTCCTCGCCGCGGCCGGCACCGAAGCGCCACTCGGCCCAGGCGGCGGTGTTCGCGTCGTTGTCCACGAGGACCGGGACGGACAGCCGTCCCGACAGGCGGTCGCGCAGGGGCTCGTTCCGCCAGGACAGGTGGGGGGCGAACAGGACACGGTTGCGGTCGGCGTCGACCCAGCCCGCGGCGCCGATGCCGACCGCGTGCACGTCGTGCCGGTCGGACAGGTCCAGGACGAGTTCCACGATGGTGTCCTCGACGACCTTCGGGCTCTTGGACTTGTCCGGGGTCTCCGTGCGGACCTTCTCCAGGATGTTGCCGTCGGCGTCCACGACGCCCGCCATCACCTTGGTGCCGCCGATGTCGATCCCGACCGTGGGCACGCGGGGCGCGGTCAGGAGTGACCGGCGCTCTCGTGTGCCCACCGTACGCAGCACGGTGGCCCGGCGGGAGCCGATGGGGGCGGTGAGGTCGCGGTAGGTGCTCATCGGCCTCGATTCTGCCTCACCCCGCGGAACGGTGCTGTTCGGGGGAGACAAGGAGTGCGAAGGAGCGGAGAGTTCGGGAGGAGATGCGCAGAGGTGCGCGGCCGTCGCCGGGTGCGGAGCGCCGCTCCCCTCGGGCCCGCCGCGGTCCGTGGCCCGGCGCCGCCGCGGGCGCGCACCGCGCACCGCGCACCGGGGAACGAGGAACGAGGAACGAGGAGACTTTCGGTCACATTGTCCGGACATGTGGACGATGCGACCGCCACCGCGTCAAGGCCGCACGAGCAGCTGGAACTCGAAGGAGTAGCGCGTGGGCCGGTAGGTGTGGTCACCGAACTCGACCGCGCGACCGGTGTCGTCGAAGGTGGTGCGCTGCATCGTGAGCAGCGGCGCGCCCTCCTTCTCCGCCAGCCGCCCGGCCTCGGCGGCCGTGGCGCCCCGGGCGCCGATGGACTGCCGTGCGCTGTGCAGGGTGATCCCGGCGGAGCGCATCAGACGGTACAGGCCGGTCGCCTCCAGCTGGGCGGTGTCCAGGTCGAGCAGACCGGGCGGCAGGTAGTTGATCAGGTACGCCATCGGCTCCCCGTGCGCCAGCCGCAGCCGCTCGATGCGGTGCACGTCGCTCTCCTCGGCGACGCCGAGCGCCGCCGCGACCTCGGCGGACGCCGGGACGACGGTATTGACCAGCACCTTCGTCGCGGGGCGCTGCCCGGCCGCCTCCAGGTCGTCGTAGAGGCTGCTGAGCTCCAGCGGGCGCTTGACCTGGCTGTGCACGACCTGCGTTCCGACGCCGCGGCGGCGGACGAGGAGGCCCTTGTCCACGAGGGACTGGATGGCCTGGCGGACCGTGGGCCGGGACAGGCCGAGGCGTGCGGCGAGCTCGATCTCGTTGCCCAGCAGGCTGCCCGGGGTGAGCGCGCCGTGCTCGATCGCGGCCTCCAGCTGCTGGGCGAGCTGGAAGTACAACGGCACCGGTGAGCTCCGGTCCACGCTCAGGTGGAGCGGCACTGTGGGGTCCACATCTGGTTTCGGCACGGGCCGAGCGTAGCTCCGTGGCCGGTTGACGGGAAGTCGTGTAGTCAGATTGTCCGGACATACGCATTGACAGCGCCCGGGGTCGCCCCTCACTTTGTTTCCATGCGCATCGGGGTCATCGGGACGGGCCGCATAGGCACCATTCATGCGAACACGCTCAGCCGCCACCGCGAGGTCGGTTCCCTGATCCTCACGGACACGGAACCGGCGCGGGCGCAGGAGCTCGCACACCGCCTCGGCGAGACGGCGGCGCCGGGTGTGGACGAGATCTTCAGGTGGGGCGTCGACGCCGTGGTGATCACCACGGCCACCTCGGCCCATGCCGAACTGATCGGTCGGGCAGCACGCTCCGGGCTGCCCGTCTTCTGCGAGAAGCCGATCGCCCTGGACCTGCCGGGAACCCTGCACGCGCTGGCCGAGGTCGAGGCGGCCGGAATCATTCTGCAGATGGGGTTCCAGCGGCGCTTCGACACCGGTTACGCGGGCGCCCGCGAGGCGGTCCGCTCGGGGCGGCTCGGGCGGCTGCACACCGTACGGGCCCTGACCTCCGACCAGTCCCCGCCGTCCGCCGCCTGGCTGCCGCTCTCCGGCGGGCTGTACCGGGACACGCTGATCCACGACTTCGACGCGCTGCGCTGGGTGACCGGGCGGGAGGTCGTCGACGTGTACGCGGCCGGGTCGGACGCCGGGCCGGCGATGTTCCGTCAGGCCGGTGACGTCGACACGGGCGCGGCCCTGCTCACCCTGGACGACGGCACGCTGGCCACGGCGACGGCGACCCGGCTGAACGGGGCCGGCTACGACGTCCGCATGGAGCTCGCCGGGGAGCTGGACCAGATCGTGGTCGGCCTGGACGACCGTACGCCGATCGCCTCCACCGAGCCGACCGGGCCGCCGGCCGCGGACAAGCCGTGGACCGGCTTCCTGGAACGCTTCGGCCCCGCCTACGAGGCCGAGCTGTGCGCCTTCGTCGAGGTCGTCCGCGGCGGACGCGCCAACCCGTGCGACGGCCGGGAGGCCCTGCAGGCCCTGCGGGTGGCCGAGGCCTGCGAGCTGTCCCGCCGGGAACGGCGGCCGGTGCGGCTGGCGGAGATCCCGGGCGGGACCCTGCCGGGGACGGTGTGACGCCCGGCCGACCGGCCGGGCGGGCCCCGGCCGCCCCGGGCGCCGCACCCACCCGGTCACAGTGGGCCCGGTCCCCCCGGCACCCGCGCCCACCGCACGAACCACGGCATCACGGCCCACCGCGAAAACCCCCGCGCCCGGGTGAGCCCGACTCCCCCTCGGCCCCAGCGCGGTGTCCCCCAGCCAGACGGACGGCCTTCCGGGTGCGCCCGCCTCGTGGCATCCGCTACTGGCGGACGATGTCGGCCTCGCTGAAGACGCAGTTCTTCCCGTCCGCGTCCGAGCCGAGCTCCTTCGGCTCGCCCGAGGTTACGCCCTCGAACTTCTGGCACGGCACGATCTTGCCGCCGGGGTCACCCGTGATGGTGATGCCGGACAGCTTCGCGGTGTCGCCGAGGTTGCTGTTGATGCCGACGATGTCCTTGCCCGGCCCGGTGACCTTGACGGTGTCGAGCACCACGTTCCGCTGGAACTGCGTCGAGCAGTTGCCGCACGAGCGCACCAGCTTGCCGAAGTCGGAGACCGCGAAGTTCCGCACGGTCAGCGTGCCCGCGCCGTTGAACTGGAGCACCTTGTCGTCGGCCTTGGCCGCGCTGCCGCCCTCCACCAGGTAGGTGGCGTCCGGGGACTTGCCGAGGAAGGTGGCGGCGTCCTCGCCGACGTCCTCCCAGGTGACGTTCTGCAGCGTGCAGCTGCCGAGGCAGTGCACACCGTCCGCGGCCGGAGCGCCCAGTACGACGTTCTTCAGCACGGCCCCGTCGGCCAGCTCGAAGAGCGGGTCCTGCCCCTCCTCCTGACCGCTGCCGCCCAGAGCGCCGGCGCCGACGAACCGGGCGTCGTGCCCGTCGAAGGTGCCGGACACCTGCCTGGTCTCGGTCAGCGCGGTGTCGCCCGCCGCCTTGGGCTGGACGGTACCGGCGGACGGCGCCGCCCCCGTGGGCGTGTTCGACGACGCGCACCCGGCGATCAGGACCGCGGCCACCGCTCCCGCAGCCGCCGCGGACACCCGGACGGCCTTGGCGCGGCGCCTTGCCCGGTCCGTACGGAAAGCATCTGAGAACATGCATCGACTCCCGACTCGGGCCGGCTCGCGCGTCCGTGGTGGACGGCGGCCGGCAAACGCTTGCTGAGGAGTACGGCGCGACGGGGCGGATCATTCAACGCCGTTGCCGACCGGGCCGCGGGAGACCGGTGAGGCGCTCGCCGGGCGGACCGGGCCACACGCCCGGGCATGAAACGCCCTCACCTTCCGCGCACGGGTCGACAGCCGGGCTCGCCGGGGCCCATTTTCGTCGTGAGCCTCCTCCCTCCCGAGACGCGACCTGCCACACCGTGAATGAAACGTTTCAATCACCCGGATCGTCCGATGCCAGGCGTCCGGCGCCTGGCATCCGGCGTCTGACGTCTACACGGCGATGATCTGCCACTGCTCCTGCGTCGCGCCGTTGTACGTCCACTGGTTGACGTCGGCGCCGTCGGCCGTGGAGCCACCGTCGACGTTCAGGGACAGGCCGCTGAGCCGGTTGGTGAGGTAGTGGTAGCCGTCACCGGTCGGCGTCACGGCCCAGTGCTGCTGCGGCGCGCCGGCGTCCGACCAGAGCCCGACGTTCCCGCCGTCGGCACGGGAGAGGCCCGCCACCTCCATCAGCTTCCCGCTGCCCACTCCCTTGATCTTGTAGTAGCCGTCGCCCGCGTCGACGAAGGTCCACTTCTGGTGCGCCCCGCCGGTCCACGGCCACTGCAGGATGTCCGTGCCGTCGGCGGTACCCGCACCGCTGACGTCGACCACCTTGCCGCTCTTGCGGTTCACCAGCCGGTAGACCGTCCCGTCGCCGGGCAGGACCCGGGAGACGCGAACCGGCGCGGCGGTCCGGCCTCCGATGCGCACCCCGCCGATGTTGGCGTACCCGCCGGTCCCCGAGCTGACCGTGATGCGCACGAACCCGGCCGTGCGGGCCGGCCATTCCGCGACCTTGGTGGTGCGGTCCCCGGCCCAGGTGCCCTCGGCGACCTGGGTGAAGACGGTTCCGTCGGTGCTCGTGGACACCGTGTAGGCGGTGATGTCGCCGTCCGTGGAGCCGGTGCGGTTCCACTGCTTGGGCAGGTACTCGAGGACGGAGATGTTGCTGTACACCCCGCCCAGGTCGATGGTGAGGGAGTGCGGCAGCGTCAGGCTCCAGGTCGACCAGCAGGTCTCGAAGTTCTTGTCGCTCAGACCGTCGATGGCGTTCATCGGGCCCTCGCCGGTGTGGAAGCCGGTGGCGTAGGCGCTGACGGGAGTGACCGGGTGCTCGGCGCGGTGCGGTTGGGCCGGCAGGGCGGGCCGGGAGGTGTCGGGGCTCCATGCCGCGCCGACCTCGGCGAGCCGGGTCACGATGTTGCCGTCGAGGCGACCGTCGCGGTTCGGCGGGCAGTTGAGGATGAACGAGGTGTACTTGGGCTCCAGGTCGGCGAGGTGCGACAGGATGGAGGCCTTGCTCATCGGCTCGGTGGTGGGCGTGGACGGGTGCCAGAACCAGCCGTTGCTGACGGTCTGCCCCTGGAGCGACGCGTAGGTGTTGCCGGCCGGGGAGGTGATGCCGAGCGGCTCCTCGAAGTAGATCGCGTCGCCCAGGAACGGCACGGACAGACCGCCGTGGTCGATCATGACGATGTCCGGCTGCAGCGCCTTCACGTGCTCGCGCACCCGCTGGTACGGGATTGCCTGCTGCCCCATCTGCCAGGCGTAGCCGTCGGTGACGAACATGTCGATCGTGCCGTAGTTCGTGAGGAGTTCGGTGATCTGGTTCAGGATGTAGGTCAGGTCGGTGGGCTGGATGACCTGGTCGGCGGCCACACCGTGCCGGGTGTCGTAGGCCTGGACGTCGTAACTGCGGTCCCAGATCGAGAAGTACAGCCCCACCCGCAGACCCTTGGCCCGGAAGGCGTCGACGTACTGGGCGACGATGTCGTGCCGGTAGGAGCTGGTGGCGACGTTGTAGTCGTTGTACGCGGTGGGCCAGAGGCAGAATCCGTCGTGGTGCTTGGTGGTCAGGACCCCGTAGCTCATCTTCGCCGCCGCTGCCGCCGCCGCCCACTGGGCGCAGTCGACGGCGCTGGGCGCGAAGAGCTTTGGATCGTGGTGGGGGGCGGCCCACTCCTCGTCGGTGAACGTGCCCATGTTGAAGTGGTTGAACATGCCGAAGCGCATGTCGACGAGAGCGGCGAGGTTCGACGGGGCGTCGGCCTCGGCGGCGACGGCCTCGGGCAGCAGACCGGCCGAGGCGGGGACGCCGGGCAGGACGGTGGCGGCAGCGGCCGCGCCGACGGCACCGAGGACGGTACGGCGGGACAGTCCTTCTGACGGCATGTCTGACTCCACTTCCGTGTGGGGGGAGGAGCGTACGGCCGTTACGAAGCTCAACCATGCGACCTGAGCATGTCAAGATCCGTGCGGCGATCAATGGGATGGATTTATCGGCGACCCCGGGCTTTTCCGCCTTCGGCGGCACAAGACGCCGCAACACAGCGGCATACATCCCATGTCTTGGCGCGATCCGAGGGCTCCGTGCCACCGCCTCCCCGCCGCATCGCCTCACCCGGTGTGCGTCGAGAACAGACCTCCCGTCAGGCCCTGCTTGTCGCCGCCCTGGGCCTTCTTCAGGGCGTTGGCTAGGCCCTCGATCGTGAGGGACTGGAGGATGACGCGGCCGATGCCCTCCAGCGTGGCCAGGGACAGGCCCTCGCCACCGAAGACGGCGTTCATGATCCCCTGGCGGTTGAGGCCGCCGACGCGCTGGACGCCGTACTGGACACCCTCCTCGAAGGCGGCGACGGTGGCGTACCTGGCCGGGGCGGACTACGTCACGGGTGCGGAGTCCGCGGTGGACGGCGGGCACGCGGCGTGAGCCGCGGGGCGTTCCGCCCCCACCGCCTCCTCGGTCAGCCGCCCAGCTCCCGGTGACGTGCGGTCAGCTGCGCCGCGCCCGCCTGAGTCGGTGAGCCGAACAGCCGCAGGCGGGAGATGCCTCCGTCCGGGAATATGTCCACGCGCGCGTGCGTGCCGACGGCGGGTGCCGGGAGGACGAAGCGGTGGCAGGTGTCGGGCTGGAGGCGGGTGCGGGGCAGCACTTCCCGCCACTCGCCGTCCGCGCCGTCCTTCAGGGACACCGAGGCCCAGCCCGCGCTGTTGCCCTTGAGGCAGGCCGTGTCGATCTCCAGGGCCCGGACCCGGGCCTGGGCGGTGAGCCGGTAGCGGATCCAGTCGTGGCCGCGGTCGCGACGCCGGCGGGTCTCCCAGCCGTCGTCCATCCGGTGGGAGCGGCCCGGCCGGATGGTGTTGGCGGCCGGGGAGTAGAAGAGGTCGGAGGCGTCCTCGACCCGGCCGCCGTTCTCCAGGGCGACCACGTCGAAGGTGCCGAGGGCCTCGAGCCACCGCGGGTCCGGTACGACCTCCCCGTACACGCGCAGGCGCGCGATGCCGCCGTCGGGGTGCTGGTTGACCCGCAGGTGGGTGACGCGCTGCTGCGCCGATACGGAGAAGCCGTTCGCCGCGTGGCCGCCGACCGGGGTGCGTGGCACCAGCGTGGTCCATGTCACGTCGCCGGACAGGAGTTCCGCGGGGGACGGTGAGCCCGGCACGGAGGTGCCCTCGACCGACACCGCCTGCGGGTGGTTGCCACGGAAGTGGGCGGTGTCGACGACGATGCCCCGGATCACGCCGGGCGCGCCGAGGCGGACCAGGGCCCAGTCGTGGTCCTCCGCCGTGGGCCAGGGGTGCTCCGCCGAGGCGCCGCGCCTGCGGCGGGTCTCCCAGCCGTCCATGATCTTGCCCTTGTGCCCGAAGCGCTCCGGGTCGAACTCGGCCCGGCCGGGCAGCAGCAGGTTCTCGCGGTCGGCGAAGAACTCGTCGCCTGCGGCGACGACCGAGGCGCCGAGCCGGCGGTCGGCGAGGTCGGCGAGGTGGGTGAAGGGGAAGTCGGCGGTGCGGTAGTCCGCGTACGGGTCGCCGCCTTTGTAGGGGTTCGCGTCGCCGGTGAAGGTCTCGATCGCCGTCACGTCGATCAGGGGTTCCTTTCGGTTCTCGGCCGCTGCGGGGGGGCCGGGCGGGGGTCAGCGCGTCCGGGTGAGCAGGCGGCCCTTCGGCGCGGTGAACCCGCCGTCCGCCACGATGCGCTCGCCGCGCAGCCAGGTGGACTTCACGACGCCGGTGAGGGTGCGGCCCGCGTACGCCGTGACACGGTTGCGGTGCTGGAGGGCCGCCGGTTCCACGGTGAACGTCTCGTCCGGCGCGAGGACGGCGAAGTCGGCGTCGCGGCCCGGCGCGATGGCGCCCTTGCGGTCGAGGCCGGCCAGTTCCGCCGTGCGCGTCGACATCCAGCGGACCACGTCCTCGAGGCCGTGCCCGCGCCGGCGGGCCTCGGTCCACACGGCGGCCAGACTGAGCTGGAGGCCGGAGATGCCGCCCCAGGCCGTGGCGAAGTCGGCGGTCTTGAGGTCGGCGGTGGAGGGCGAGTGGTCGGTCACCACGCAGTCGATGGTGCCGTCGGCCAGCGCCTGCCACAGCAGGTCCTGGTTGGCGGCCTCGCGGATCGGCGGGCAGCACTTGAACTCGCTCGCGCCGTCGGGGACTTCCTCGGCGGTCAGGGTGAGGTAGTGGGGGCAGGTCTCGGCCGTGACGCGGACCCCGTCCGCCTTCGCGGCGGCGATCAGCGGCAGCGCGTCACCGGAGGACAGGTGCAGCACGTGCACGCGCGCGTGCAGGCGCCTGGCCTGGCCGATCAGGTTCGCGACGGCCGTGACCTCGGCGCGGCCCGGCCGGGAGGCGAGGAAGTCGGCGTAGCGGGGGCCGCCCCGGCGGGGGGCCTCGTCCAGGTGCCGCGGGTCCTCGGCGTGCACGATCAGCAGGCCGTCGAAGCCGGCGATCTCGGCCAGGGACCGGGCCAGTCGCTCCTGGTCGAGGTGCGGGAACTCGTCCACGCCGGACGGGGACAGGAAGGCCTTGAAGCCGAAGACGCCGGCGTCGTGCAGCGGGCGCAGGTCCGGGACGTTGTCGGGCAGGGCGCCGCCCCAGAAGCCGACGTCGACGTGGGCCTTGCCGGCGGCGGCCTCCCGTTTGGTGCGGAGGTGGCCGACCGTCGTGGTCGGCGGGAGGGAGTTGAGCGGCATGTCGACGAGGGTGGTGATGCCGCCGGCCGCCGCCGCGCGCGTGGCGGTCCAGAAGCCCTCCCACTCGGTGCGGCCGGGGTCGTTGACGTGGACGTGGGTGTCGACCAGTCCGGGCAGCAGCACGTGGTCGCCGAGGTCCTCCAGGCGGGCACCCCCGGGTACGGGCTCGTCGTACGGCAGGACGGCGGTGATCGTCCCGGCGGACACCGCGACCGACGCGGCACGGGTCCCTTCCGGGGTGATGACCCGTGTGGAGCGCAGCACCAGTTCGGCCTCGGACACCCCGGACCCCTCTCCGTCGCCGTTCACTCCCGGGAAACGGGATTTACCTTTACGTAACGGACTTCAACGTTCTGTTGAAGGAGTCTTCACTCCGCTTCCTCAGGAGTCAAGAGGCACACTGCTTTCCGGCACCTGCGGCCCACCACCGACCCGCCTCTCTGGACTTTTCCGTAAAGCGGAATTAAAATTCCGGTACGCAGAATATCGTTCGGAAGGAGCGCGCCGTGCCGACGTCCCGCGCCAGCACCACCGGGTCCGCCAGGTCCACGGGCGGCGGTGGGGTCCAGTCCCTCGAGCGCGCCTTCGACCTGCTCGAGCGGATGGCGGACGCGGGCGGCGAGGTCGGCCTGAGCGAGCTGTCGGCGAGCAGCGGGCTGCCGCTGCCCACCATCCACCGCCTGATGCGCACGCTCGTGGCCTGCGGGTACGTACGCCAGCAGCCCAACCGGCGCTACGCCCTCGGCCCGCGCCTGATCCGCCTGGGCGAGTCGGCCTCCCGGCTGCTCGGCGCCTGGGCCCGCCCCCACCTGGCCCGCCTGGTCGAGGAGACCGGCGAGACGGCGAACATGGCGCTGCTCGACGGGGACGAGATCGTCTACGTGGCGCAGGTGCCGTCCAAGCACTCCATGCGCATGTTCACCGAGGTCGGCCGGCGCGTCCTGCCGCACTCCACCGGCGTGGGCAAGGCGCTGCTCGCCACCACCCCGGACGACGAGGTACGCGCCCTGCTGGCCCGCACCGGCATGCCGGCCGCGACCGAGAAGACGATCACCACCCCGGAGGGCTTCCTGGCGGCCCTGGCGGACGTGCGCCGCCAGGGCTACGCGGTCGACGACAACGAGCAGGAGATAGGGGTCCGCTGCCTCGCGGTCTCCGTCCCCGGCTCCCCCACCGCCACCGCCATCTCGATCTCCGGCCCGGCCGGCCGGGTCACCGAGACGGCCACGGAACGGATCGTGCCGGTCCTCCAGCAGGTGGCGACGGAGCTGTCCCAGGCGCTGTCGTCCTGAGCCGGCGCCCCGACGGGCACGGGACACGGGCGTCAGCCGCGCGGCGGCTCGCCGAACAGGTCCACGGCGTCACGGACGTCCGCCAGGCCCCGCGCCAGGGCGCTGACGGACCCGATCGCGCTCGCGATCAGTAAGAGTGAGCGGCGCAGCCGCGGTACCTCGGGGAGTCCGCCGGACGTCATCGCGGCCAGCGCGGCGAGTTCGTCCTCGGCGATCCCCCGGTCGGGGAACTCCGCCGGATGCGTGGCGAGTTCCCGGCGCAGGCGGGACACCGCGGTCCGCAGTTCCGCCACCCTCGGATCCTCGTCACTGCCGGTCACTGGTCTCTGCCCCAAGCTCCGCAACACAGCCCTCCCCCTCACGCTCCTCCGTGCGCCCGTGTTCCCCGCCTTCCCCCGGCGCACGCCCCCGTGGCACTGGCCGGGTGCCGGGGGACGCGGGCCAGTAAACGCCACCCGGTGCGGGGCGCGCCAGCACGCGGACCGAAATTCGGTCCACGGAAGCCGGCCGCTCCCTCCGCCGTCGGGTATGCAGGACCCATGACGGACGACCACCACCAGATCGCCGGGCTGCTCCTCGCCGCAGGGGGCGGCAGACGGCTCGGGGGACGGCCCAAGGCACTGCTCGCACACCGGGGCCGGCCCCTGGTGGAGCACGCGGCCGGGGTACTGCGCGCGGCCGGCTGCGAGCGGGTGCACGTGGTCCTCGGGGCCGGCGCGGACCTGGTACGGGAGCGGGCGCGGCTGACCGGATGCGTACTCGTCGACAACCCGGCCTGGGAGACGGGCATGGGCAGCTCGCTGCGGGCGGGACTGGACTCGCTGGCCGGCACCGGCGCGCGGGCCGCGCTGGTCTCGCTCGTCGACCAGCCGGGCATCGGGCCGGAGGCGGTGGCGCGGGTGCTCGCCGCGTACCGGGACGAGCACTCCCTGGTCTCGGCGGTCTACGACGGGGTACGCGGCCACCCCGTCCTGCTCGGCGCGGCGCACTGGGCGGGCATCGCCGCGACCGCCACGGGCGACCGGGGGGCACGCGCGTACCTGAAGGAGAACCCCGGGGCGCTCACGATCGTCGAGTGCGGGGACGTGGCACGGCCGTACGACATCGACACCGAGGCGGACCTCGCGCACCTCGAGTGAGGAGGGTGGCCACGACATCAACACACCGTTGAAGTTCCACGATGAGGAAACTACTATCCACTATCGCCCGGTGCCGCCGCCGAAGGAAGTGACCGCCCATGTCCGCACCAGCGCCACCCCCGCCCGCCGCCGTCGTCGTCGACGCCGAGCCCCTGCCCCGGCAGGAGGAGGTCCTCACCGACGCGGCGCTCGCCTTCGTGGCCGAGCTGCACCGGCGGTTCACCCCGCGCCGTGACGAACTCCTCGCCCGCCGTGCCGAGCGCCGCGCCGAGATCGCCCGTACCGCCACGCTCGACTTCCTCCCCGAGACGGCCGCGATCCGCGCGGACGACTCCTGGCGCGTGGCCCCGGCCCCGGCCGCCCTGAACGACCGCCGGGTGGAGATCACCGGCCCCACCGACCGCAGGATGACCGTCAACGCGCTCAACTCGGGCGCCCGGATCTGGCTCGCCGACTTCGAGGACGCCTCCTCCCCCACCTGGGAGAACGTGGTACTCGGCCAGCTCAACCTGATCGACGCCTACACCCGGAACATCGACTTCACCGACCCGGTGTCGGGCAAGTCGTACGCCCTGCGCCCGGCCGGGGAACTGGCGACCGTCGTCATGCGCCCGCGCGGCTGGCACCTGGACGAGCGTCACCTCGTCGACGCCGACGGCCGCCGGGTTCCCGGCGCCCTCGTCGACTTCGGCCTGTACTTCTTCCACAACGCCCGGCGCCTCCTCGACCTCGGCAAGGGCCCGTACTTCTACCTGCCGAAGACCGAGTCGCACCTCGAGGCCCGCCTCTGGAACGAGGTGTTCGTCTTCGCGCAGGACCACCTCGGCATCCCGCAGGGCACGATCCGCGCCACCGTCCTGATCGAGACGATCACGGCCGCGTACGAGATGGAGGAGATCCTCTACGAACTCCGCGACCACGCCTCCGGGTTGAACGCGGGCCGCTGGGACTACCTGTTCTCCATCGTCAAGAACTTCCGTGACGCCGGCGCCAGGTTCGTCCTGCCGGACCGCAACGCGGTCACGATGACCGCCCCGTTCATGCGGGCGTACACCGAACTCCTCGTCCGCACCTGCCACCGGCGCGGCGCGCACGCGATCGGCGGTATGGCGGCGTTCATCCCCTCGCGCCGGGACGCGGAGGTCAACAAGGTCGCCTTCGAGAAGGTGCGTGCCGACAAGGACCGTGAGGCGAACGACGGTTTCGACGGCTCCTGGGTGGCCCACCCCGACCTGGTCCCGATCGCCATGGAGTCCTTCGACCGGGTGCTCGGCGACAGACCGCACCAGAAGGACCGCCTGCGCGAGGACGTCCACGTGACGGCGGCCGACCTGATCGCGATCGACTCCCTGGACGCCCGTCCCACGTACGACGGACTCGTCAACGCCGTCCAGGTGGGCATCCGTTACATCGAGGCGTGGCTGCGCGGCCTCGGCGCGGTCGCCATCTTCCACCTGATGGAGGACGCGGCCACCGCCGAGATCTCCCGCTCGCAGATCTGGCAGTGGATCAACGCGGGCGTCGAGTTCGAGCACGACGGGACCACGGTCAAGGTCACCCCTCAGCTGGCGCGGCAGGTGGCCGCCGGGGTACTGGACGGCATCCGCGAGGAGACCGGCGAGCAGGCCTTCGCGGCCGGGCACTGGCAGCAGGCCCACGACCTGCTGCTGAAGGTCGCCCTCGACGAGGACTACGCGGACTTCCTGACGCTGCCCGCGTACGAGCGGCTCGAGGGCTGACGCTCAGGCGGGCGTGTCCGAGTGGCCCAGGGACCTGCCCGGGGCCACTCGGTCGCGCACCGCCCGCTTCACCGCCGTCGGCTCGGGGAAGCCCTGTTCCCGCCGGTCCCACACCACCTCGCCGCCGACGCGGACCACGAAGACCCCGCCCTTGCCGGGCTTCAGGGCCAGCTCGGTCAGCTCCTCCTCGAAGGTCGTCAGCAGCTCCTGCGCCAGCCAGGCCGCGCGGGGCAGCCAGCGGCACTGGGTGCAGTACTCGATCTCGACCCGCCCGTCATGCGTGCTCATCCCAGGTGCACCGACCAATCCTGTTCCGCGGCCGGCTTGCCGTGCAGGTCGGGGACCCGCTTCAGCCAGTCCGGCCGGCCCTGCTGGGTCCGCGCCGCGCGCCGCGCCTCCTCGGCGGCGAGTTCCTCCCGGCCGGGGAAGTCGGTGGGCAGCCAGTGCGCGGAGGCCGCCACGCGCGCGTGCAGGTACTCCACGTACGCCGTGCGGACGTCGTCCGGCGTGGCGAAGCCCTCCTCGCCGGCCAGCCAGGCGTCCGGGACCTCGGCCACGATGTCCCGCAGCAGTTCCCGGGTGACCCTGGGGGCGAGTGCCTCGTCGGCGGCCCGTACGTCGGGGGCGTAGCGGCCGAGCGCGTGGTGGCGGAAGTCGTACGCCTTCGCGGGGTCGGACGCGGCCCAGCGGTGGTGGAAGACCAGGGCGGCACCGTGGTCGATGAGCCACAGCCGCGGCGGGACCGTCCCGAAGGTGGGCCAGACCATCAGGTTCGAGCTGTGGACGGTGCGGTCGACGTTCGCGGTCAGCGCGTCCAGCCAGACGATCCGGCCCGCCTCCAGCGGGTCCACACGGAAGGTCTCGGCGACCTCCGGGGTGAAGTCCCCGGCACCCGGCAGGTGGTCCATGCCGAGATTCACGCCGGCGCTGGCGCCGTGCAGTTCCCGCACCTCCTGGTGGGGCTCGTCGGCGGCGATCGCCGGGTCGAAGCGCACCAGGACCAGTTCGGGGAAGCGCAGGTCCAGCGCGCGGGCCAGCTCGCCCACGATCACCTCGGCGACGAGCGCCTTGCGGCCCTGCGCGGAGCCGGTGAACTTCACGACGTAGGTGCCGAGGTCGTCGGCCTCGACGAGTGCCGGCACGGAGCCGCCGGAGTGCAGGGGTGCGACGTAGCGGGTCGCGGTGACCTCTCTCAACATATTCCAAGGCCCCACGATCTTTTTACCTTGCATTCCATGGCAGATTCCCTCGCGGCGCAGCCTTGCTTCCACCCTCCGACCCGAAGTGAGCATAGTAACCGAGCGTGACAGCCGGGGACGAGTGCCCGAGCCGTCCTGCGGCACCGCCTGCCGCGCGTCTGCGAGGCGGCCCCCCTCAAGACCGGTGATATTGCCGGTCCCCGCGCGGGGACCGCTCTTCGACAATGACTCGGCCATCCCCACGGCGGCGCCCGCCCCGGGCATGCGGCTGACGCCCCGCGTCCCGTGTGCCCCGCCGGCCGGGCCGCCCGCCACCACAGGAAAGGACAACTCGTGGTGCAACTCCACCCCCACACCGCATCACACACCCGCGCCGGCAGATCACCCCGGCGACTGGCCGGTGCCGCCGCGGCGCTCGCCGTCATCCTCAGCCTGGGCCCCCTGAACAGCCAGGGCGCCCAGGCAGCCGCCAACCCCTACGAGCGCGGTCCGGCCCCGACCACGGCCAGCATCGAGGCGGCTCGCGGCCCGTACGCCGTGTCGCAGACATCCGTCTCCGCGGGATCCGTGACCGGGTTCGGCGGCGGCACCATCTACTATCCGACGAGCACCAGCGACGGCACCTTCGGCGCGGTGGCCATCTCGCCCGGGTTCACCGCGACCCAGTCGTCCGTCGCCTGGCTCGGACCGCGCCTGGCCTCGCAGGGCTTCGTGGTGATGACCATCGACACGCAGAGCGTGTACGACCAGCCCGCCTCCCGCGGAACCCAGTTGCTGGCGGCCCTGGACTACCTCACCGGGACCAGTTCGGTGCGCACCCGCATAGATGCTTCCCGCCTCGGCGTCATGGGCCACTCGATGGGCGGCGGCGGCAGTCTGGAGGCCGCCAAGTCGCGTCCAGCCCTTCAGGCAGCGATCCCGCTGACCCCGTGGGACACCGACAAGACCTGGCCCGAGGTGAGCACGCCGACCCTGATCGTCGGAGCCGACGGAGACACCGTCGCCCCCGTCTCCTCCCACGCCGAACCCTTCTACACGAGTCTGCCCTCCTCGCTGGACCGGGCCTATCTGGAGCTGAACGGGGCGACGCACTCCACACCCACCATGTCGAACACGACGGTCGCGAAGTACAGCATTTCCTGGCTCAAGCGGTTCATCGACAACGACACCCGTTATGAGCAGTTCCTGTGCCCGCTGCCGCAGCCGAGCACGACGATCGAGGAGTACCGGGGCAACTGCCCGCACAGTTCGTGACATCGGGTGCCGCCGGGCCTCCGAGTCCGCGGCGCTGAGCACCTGGCGGCGGGCGCGCGCCACGCGTCCGCCGCCAGGTTCGTCCACCGGTCCGTCTGCCGTGTTCGCTGGATGCACACGTGCGCGCGAAAAGTGCGCATTTCAATCTCCCGGTCTCCATTACGCACAAGTAGTCTCCGTCGAGTGACCTTAGACACGAGCAGAGTGCGGCCGGCCCCCCGCGTCGCCGTCCGGGACGGACGAGACGCCGTCCGGCCGTTTGCCGAGGGTCGTGGGCAGATCGAACTCGCGCGTGGCAGGCAGCAGTTGTTCGACGGACCGGTAGGTGACGCGCGCGAGTCGCTGTTGCTGGCCGCATCCCTCCTGGCCGAGGACTACCCGGACCTGGCCGAGGAAGCACGCCTCTCGGCGGTGGATTCCGCCTGGGCGGCGGGCGATGTCACGGCTTGCCTGGCCATCCTGAGTGACATGGACACACCAATAAGGCCGGACGGTCACCCCCATCCGCTCAGGCCCACGGCCACGGCAACGGCATCCCCGGACGAGCCCGGTACCGGGACGACAGGGTTCTTCCGGGACTACCGCGACGGCGTACGGGGTCTGCTGACCCGGCAGCCGGAGCACGCCGTCAAGCCACTGCGGCGCGTGCTGGAGCAAGCGCGCACCGACGGCCGGCCGGAGCGACTGCTGCGCGCCGCGAAGGCGGCCCTGATGCTGGGGGACGTACGCGCGGGCCTCACCATCGGGGCCCGCGCCCTCGCGGCGGCCCGCAACGCGGGGTGCGCCGCCTGGGAAGCGCGGGCCTTGGAGTACCTGGCCTACGCGGAACTGCGTGCCGGCCGCCACGCGCAGGCGCGTGCCCACGCCGAGGAGGGTGTGCGGGCCGCGGTGACGGCCGGCCACCGCAACACGGCGGCGAGCCACCACGCGATGCTCGCCCTGGCCGCATCGATCGAGGGGGACACCACAGCGGTCGCCGGCCATGCCTCTGCCGCCCTGGGGACCGCCCGCCGCCACGGTCTGGCTCAGACGGCGACCCTGGCCGAGTGGGCGACCGCCCGCGCCGACCTGTCCCGTGGCCGCCCCCTGGAGGCCGCCGACCGGCTGGGCCCGCTCGTCGGCCCCGGCCCCCGGCGTGGTCATTTCGCGGTGTGGATGCTGGCCGCGCCGTGCTTCGTGGAGGCGGCGGTGTTCGCCGGGCAGCCGGAGGACGCGCGGCGGGTCGTCGCCGGGCTCGACTGGTGGGCGGCCTTCGGTACCGACCCGCACGCGAAGGCCCAACTCGCCCGCTGCCGGGCCCTGCTGACCGCGGACGGCCAAGAAGCCGACGACCTCTTCCAGTCCGCTTTGAGCTTGCACGACGAGTCCGTCGGAGACTTCGAACGCGCCCGCACCGAGCTCCTGTACGGCCGGTGGCTGCGGCGCCGCCGCCGGCTGCGCGAGGCCCGGGGCCGGCTGGGGTCCGCCCTGGTCGCCTTCGAACGCTGCGGCGCGGGCGCCTGGGCCGACCAAGCACGCGGTGAACTGCGCGCCAACGGCGCCGCGTCCGGCAAGGACCCGACGGCGGGGCTGTCGTGCCTGACACCGCAGCAACTGCGGATCGCACGCCACGTGGCCGAGGGCGCCACCAACCGGGAGGTGGCCCAACGGCTGGCCGTCAGTACCCGCACGGTCGACTACCACCTGCGTAACGTCTTCGTCCTCCTCGGCGTACGCTCCCGCGTCGAACTCACCCGCATCGTCGGGCAGGAGAGCCGCTGACCACCGCCGCCCGGGCATGGGCAGCACGGCGGGGACAACCGCTCGGCGGGAACGCGCATCTCGTGGACGGAGTCGTGAACACCACGGCTTTCTGCAGGAGCCCAGGTAAACGGCACAGCAAGGGGCACGCCAAAAACATCGCACGATATTAATTTTTCACCTCCCCTGCCCTTAAGTGCGCTGCGCCGAAAGGGTGGTATTCGGTTCGCCCATCTGGCTGAGCGGACCAATCGGAGTGCCTACTGCTGACATCAGCGGGTGATGTCCCCCGACTCCGCGCGGACAAGGGCCATTACCGGAACGCCGCACCGGCCTGTCCGCGTATGTCCCGCACTCGGCCACAGACCACATGGGCGATGGCGATCACCTGCTTTCGTGTGTCATCCGAAAGGAGCCGAACCATGGCCATTTCGACCACCATCGTGACCTCTGCGCCGGATCCATCCGTCTTCGGTCAGTCGGTCACCTTCACCTCCACCGTCCAGCCGGAAGTCGCCGGCGGCCCCGTCCCGACCGGCAGCGTCGAGTTCATCGTCGACGGCGTGCCCGTCACCACGGTCACGCTCGACACGAGCGGCCAGGCCCAGTACACGACGAACAACCTGGACACCGGTCTCCACAGCGTGCAGGCCGACTACTCGGGCGACGCCGAGTACGACCCCTCCACGGGCGCGGACACCCAGGAGGTCACCCTCGCGAACACCACCACCGCCCTGTCCGTCACCCCCGAACCCTCCTTCTGCGGCCAGCCGGTGACCTTCACCGCGCAGGTGACCCCCGTTCCGCCGGGCGCGGGAACCCCCACGGGCACGGTGTCCTTCCTCGTCAGCGACGACGGTCCGGTGCTGACCGCTCCCGTGGACCAGAACGGGCAGGCACAGGTCACGTTCGACGACCTCGCCGTCGGCTTACACCAGGCAGCCGCCTTCTACAGTGGCGACGCGAACTTCGACGCGTCGAACTCCCCCCTGACGCCCCACGTCGTCGAGCAGGCGCCCGTCTCGGTCACCGTCTCGGCCGACCCCGACCCGTCGGTGTGCGGTGAGACGGTGACGCTCTGCGCCACCGTGACGCGGGTCGCCTCGGGCGTCGGCACTCCGTCGGGCTCGGTGACCTTCACCGGTCCCGGCGGGCTGGACCAGACGGTGACTCTGGACGCCAGCGGCACGGCGTGCGTCACCACGACCACGCTGGCGACCGGCACGGTCACCGTCGCCTACGACGGGGACACGTGCTACGCGAGCGCGACCGGCACCTTCGACGTGACGGTCGGCCCGGCGGCCAGCAGCACCACGGTGACCGTCGAGCCCGACCCCTCCGTCTGCGGCCAGACCGTGACCGTCTGCGCCACCGTCACCGCGGTCCCGCCCGGCACCGGCACACCCACCGGAACCGTCACCTTCACCGGCCCCGGCGGACTCAACACCACCGTCCCCCTCAACACCGACGGAACCGCCTGCGCCACCACCACCAACCTGGCGACCGGCACCGTCACCGCCACCTACAACGGCGACGGATGCTTCACCGGCTCGACCGGCACCGCACCGGTCACCGTCAACCAGGCCGCCAGCACCACCACGGTGACCGTCGAGCCCGACCCCTCCGTCTGCGGCCAGACCGTGACCGTCTGCGCCACCGTCACCGCGGTCCCACCCGGCACCGGCACACCCACCGGAACCGTCACCTTCACCGGCCCCGGCGGACTCAACACCACCGTCCCCCTCAACACCGACGGCACCGCCTGCGCCACCACCACCAACCTGGGCACCGGCACCGTCACCGCCACCTACAACGGCGACGAGTGCTTCACCGGCTCGACCGGCACCGCACCGGTCACCGTCAACCAGGCCGCCAGCACCACCACCGTGTCCGTCGAGCCCGCCCCCTCCGTCTGCGGTCAAGCCGTGACCGTCTGCGCCACCGTCACCGCGGTCCCACCCGGCACCGGCACACCCACCGGAACCGTCACCTTCACCGGCCCCGGCGGACTCGACGAGACGACGACACTCGACGCGAACGGCACCGCCTGCGTCACCACCACCAGCCTGGCGACCGGCACCGTCACCGCCACCTACAACGGCGACACCTGCTTCACCGCGTCGACCGGCACCGCACCGGTCACCGTCAACCAGGCCGCCAGCAGCACCACGGTGACCGTCGAGCCCGACCCCTCCGTCTGCGGCCAGACCGTGACCGTCTGCGCCACCGTCACCGCAGTCCCACCCGGCACCGGCACACCCACCGGAACCGTCACCTTCACCGGCCCCGGCGGACTCGACACCACCGTCCCCCTCAACACCGACGGAACCGCCTGCGCCACCACCACCAACCTGGGCACCGGCACCGTCACCGCCACCTACAACGGCGACACCTGCTTCACCGCGTCGACCGGCACCGCGAACGCGACGGTCGAACCGGCGATGAGCACGGTGGCGGTCTCGGTGGAGCCGGACCCGTCGGTGTGCGGCCAGACCGTGACCGTCTGCGCCACGGTCACGGCGCTTCCGCCCGGTAGCGGCACACCCACCGGAACCGTCACCTTCACCGGCCCCGGCGGACTCGACGAGACGACGACACTCGACGCGAACGGCACCGCGTGCGTCACCACCACGCTGCAGACCGGTACGGTCACCGTCAGCTACGCCGGCGACGACTGCTTCCTGCCGTCGACGGGCTCACGGGACGTGACCGTCAGCCAGGCGTCGAGCCAGGTGGCGGTGTCCGTGGACCCGAGCCCGTCGGTGTGCGGCCAGACGGTGACGGTGTGCGCCACGGTCACCGCGCTCCCGCCCGGCACCGGCACCCCCACCGGAACCCTCAGCTTCCTGCTTCCCGACGGCAGCACCCAGGTGGTCGGGCTGGACGCGGACGGCACGGCGTGCGTGACCACCAGCGGCCTCGTCAGCGGCACGGTCACCGCCTCCTACGGAGGCGACCCATGCTTCCTGCCGTCGGTGAGGACGGTCGAGGTGACGGTCAACCAGGCGATGAGCGCGGTCTCGGTTTCGGCGGACCCGAACCCGTCGGTGTGCGGCCAGACGGTGACGGTGTGCGCCACGGTGACGGCGGTCGCACCCGGTAGTGGCACCCCCACCGGAACCGTCACCTTCACCGGCCCCGGCGGATTCAACGAGACACTCGCCCTTGGCGCGGGCGGCACGGCGTGTCTGACCACCGACGGCCTCACCAGCGGCACATACGTGGCCACGTACAACGGGGACACCTGCTTCGCGGGCTCGGCGGGCACCCTCGACATGACGGTCGACCAGGCGGCCAGCACCACCACGGTGACCGCCGAACCGAACCCCTCCGTCTGCGGCCAGACCGTGACCGTCTGCGCCACCGTCACCGCGGTCCCGCCCGGCACCGGCACACCCACCGGAACCGTCACCTTCACCGGCCCCGGCGGACTCGACACCACCGTCCCCCTCAACACCGACGGCACCGCCTGCGCCACCACCACCAACCTGGGCACCGGCACCGTCACCGCCACCTACAACGGCGACGAATGCTTCGCCCCCTCGACCGGCACGGCACCGGTCACCGTCAACCAGACCGCCACCACCACCACGGTGACCGTCGAACCCACCCCCTCGGTCTGCGGTCAGGCCGTGACCGTCTGCGCCACCGTCACCGCGGTCCCGCCCGGCACCGGCACACCCACCGGAACGGTCACCCTCACCGGCCCCGGCGGGCTCAACGAGACCCTCGCGCTTGGCCCGGGCGGGAAGGCGTGCGTCACCACCACGCTGGCGACCGGCACCATCACCGCCACCTACAACGGGAACGGCTGCTTCACCCCGTCGACCGGCACCGCACCGGTCACCGTCAACCAGGCCGCCAGCACCACCACGGTGACCGTCAACCCCAACCCCTCCGTCTGCGG